>JAJSAJ010000742.1 GCA_024274855.1 Planctomycetota bacterium
CTAAGACTCTAGCGACGCCGGGCCACAACTCAGTTAGATGTGTCACACTGGCACTATCGCGTACCGAGCGCGTGATCACGTGGCGCGAGCGGCGAACGTACCAGAATCCTCCAAGGTGTTGCGAATCTAGCGAAGAATGATCTGGCTCGGGTGTCCTGGAGCTTGCTGACGAGCCGTCTGCTGCAAGATGGCCGGCTGTGAAGTTGCTTGGCGGATATAGCTGGCTGGTTGAACGGCTGTTGATGGATTTGATGCCGATTGTTTTGTGCCGCCTGGCTTGCTTGCATTCGATACCAGCCAGCGTGCGTGGCCGGTTTGACGCCCACTGTTGGGGCGGCAGCCTGAGCCGGTACTTGCAAGCTGGCCGACGCGACCTGATTTGGCTGTGGATGCGGGTAGATCGAGCGAGGTAGCGGTACGAGGCCTTCGAAAGAACCGGCAGTCGTTTGGCTGGTGCTCGGAGTCGGGCCGATTTGCCGTGTGGCGGGGTTGGCCGATGGCTCCTGGTGGATCCGACCCCGGTTGCCCGACGTGCTGACCAATGCGGTCGGTGCGCCCATACGGCTTGGGACGTTCCGCGGACTGCCCTGGCGAACCCAATCGAGCCAGGTGATTTGTAACTAAGAGAGACTGTGGAACCCATAGTGTTTTTGAGTTGCTGCCGTCCAGTTGTTCAACTGCATGCCGTCGCCAACGTATTGAACGAAGCGTCGTCTGCCGCCCTGGGCGATCAGGAAGCGAGCCAGTGAGTAACCCTGTGAATACAACGGAAGGATATCGCGAGGATACTCGGTCATGGCAAACATGCGGTTGAACGCGATGCCCCGCTCCGTGGTCAGGAACTCGATCAAGAGTGTCTGCTGCTTCGATCGCTCGCTGATGTGCTCGACGCTGGTCGCCGCTCCTTCGTCTGCCCAGCGGGGCAGGGGGCGACCGAAATGGGTTGCCATAATCGTGTGTGTGATTTCGTGTGGTAAAACACTGTCCAGCACCCGGGCACGACTACCCTGGATCGTCATGCGAAAATCAATGGGGCGACCGCCAACGAATGCGAAGCTCGTGGCACCGCCAGCGCCCAAACGAGGTCCGACACGTACGTGAATCGGACAGATCCCTTGCCACTCGGGTAGCGGCTTGCCTAGCCACTGGACCGCCAAGTCGTGGCGGTACCGTTCGGCTGCCTGACAGACCTCGCGAGCTATCGCCGGCGTTGGTGCCGAGACGATAAAGTGGTCGGATTTGCAACGGGCACCAGAATCGGGTGCGACAATACCTGCCGAGCCGAAATTGGCACCGAGGGATAGAAAAGCGGTGAATGTAACGGCGACGCGAACGAACAGAGCATCCATGCGTGTGTCACTCCCTTGACGTCGGTGGTTCGAGAGTCGCGTCCTGCGACTCGGTTCCGGGCCTTCCGATCTGTGCGGGTGCAAACGGCAGGCCAAATTGAGGAAAACTCGACAGTATCACAACGCGGCGAGTCGTAACGCGGGAGACGGTCAGCTCGAACTGCCGTCAGACTCGGGTTTGCTGTGCGCCAATCGGCCGTTCCTCATTTGTAAGGTTTGCAAAGACTAATCCATGAACGGAAATCGAACTAGACCGATTTTTCAGCTGGCGTGCTAGCATCGCGTGATTTCTTGCCGAAGCTCGAGCGTCTGTGCAGCTTTGCTTCTCAGTGATCTCCACGCCTCTGTGGTTTTCTTGACTGCCGACGCCCCTGGCAATCTATGGCCGAAGCAGATCTTGGACGATGGGGCAATTTGCTGGTGGCATCGGTAGCGTCTTCAATGCCAGGCGAGGGATCCATTGGAACGGGGGCGTGGGGATTGGCGTATCGCCAACGACACAGCAGGCGAAAAAGTGCAATTCGATCGAAGCATGCCGGTCGTGATGCGGATAGCTGCCGAGCCGCTTGATAACCTGGACGTCCAGGCCCGTCTCTTCACGACACTCGCGCACGGCGGCCAGATCCAAAGCTTCGCCGGTCAGAACCTTGCCACCCGGGAATTCCCAAAGGCCGCCGTAGGATCGGTCCTCCGGACGAATACCGACCAGCACATTACCTTGGTCTTGCACAATGGCAACGGCAATTGGTGTGAACAGCGGCATGGCTAGAGTTGTTTACGGATTTTTCTCACGGATCAGATCCAGTAGGCGTCCGGGTGAACCCATGGCATTGTAGCCGCCATCGACATGAAGTATTTCACCGGTAATGCCGTCCGAATCATCTGACAGCAGGAAGGCTCCGGTACGCCCAACTTCTTGATGCGAAATGTTCCGGCCCAGCGGTGCCATGTGGGCATACAGACCTAGCATGCTACCAACGCCGGCTGCTGTTCCGGCGAGTGTTTTCAGGGGACCAGCACTCAATGCGTTCACACGCGTTCCCTGGGGGCCCAGATCGTACGCCAAATATCGGATGATGGCGTCCAAGGCCGCTTTGCAAATCCCCATGACGTTGTAACCCGGAACGCATTTTTCGCCTCCAAAATAGGTCATGGCGGCAACTGCGGACCGGTTGGACAAAATCGATTTCGCGGCGTGGGTCACGGCTATCAAGCTGTAGGCACTGATTTCCATGGCCATGTTGAAACCTTCACGGCTCGTGTCTACCGTCGAACGCATCAGATCCTCGCGATCCGCGAACGCAATGGAATGGAGCAGGAAGTCAATTTGGCCAAACTCGTCTGCTGCCGTTTGCATCACGGATGCAATCTGGTCGTCACGGCGTACATCCAAGGGAACCAGGAACCTGGCCTGTTCGAATCCTTCCGTGCATTTGGCAACGCGTCGCCGGTTTCGCCGACGCGGATCATCCGGCCGGTCCGGCAGATGTGTGAAGCCACACTGTCCGCCTTCTCGCATGATATGTTCCGCGATCGCCCAGGCGATCGACCTATCGTTGGCTACGCCCAGTACAAGGCCTTTCTTGCCGTCAAACTGACCCATACGTCTCTCTCCGTGCTCCCATTGCGACGCTCGGACTATCCGGCGCATCGTGTCCAACAGTGTGGGGTGTTGTCTGATCGCTGACAAGCCGAGTGGCGCGGTGCATCCGGCTTTTCACGCCTTCCGATCGTCGGCTGATATGGCTGAATATGCGTACACCGGTCGCCAACACGATCTTCGTTTGTCGATTCTAGCCGTCTCTGGGCGGAAACAGACAGTTTTGAGTGGGAGTGATCCGGCAAAACCTGTGGATTCCGGGCACCGGGAGGGCGAAGCTCCTGCTGAACCTCTTTTTTTGTTGGCCAGGACGGCTAGGCAGGAGCCTCGCTCTCCCGTCTTGAGACGCCCCCCGGTCTAGCAGGTTTCCCGAAAAGACGGAGCAGTCCCGCAGTAAACCTAGCCGGACGAGCCGGAACCATTCAGAAATGCACAAACTTCGCGAAGGCCCAAACGTTCGTTTTAGCGTTGACATTACGTCGCAAATCGAAGTGCCTGAAAAAGAATTCTTGCTATTTTGCGTGGAACTTGATCGCTAAGAGTCTATGGTGTTCGGGTTCCCGACTTGGCCGCTGGAGTGTCAATGTGATAGCATGTGACGTTTAATGTGTGTATAAATGACGGCGCTTGTGGGATGATTTGGCGCGAGGGGTTTTCAGCGTGGAGTAGGGCCAAGGTGGCGAAATGGACGTGACTCGAATTGCGACGGCCGCCATGCGGTTGCTGGCCGAAAATGACTTGCAGGAGCTTCCGTTGCAGGAGATGCTGACGGAGGTGCGTGCCGTTTTTCACGCCGATCTGGCCGTCGTCGTCAGCAACTGTGGGGGTGCATGGCAGGTGGCGGGCCGTTGTGGCGCCGAACACTTGTTGCCCTATGACCTTCTGTCCGAGGCCTTGGACCGGGAATCACCGGTGGCGGACGATCGATGGTGGGCCGCACCGTTGCGAAACCGGCACATCGGTTCCGGGGTGCTGGTTATTCACGCGGACCGCTCGGGAACTGAAACCGAACAGGGGGCAATCGGATTGGTCGCCGCGTGGCTGGCCATTTGGTTGGATGGCAATCGGATCCGTCAGGCGGATCGGCGGCGTATTGGTCGGTTGGAGGCCATGCTGAGCATCGCGGCTCAATGGGGGCAGACGCTGGACATGGACAGTTTGTTGCAGCAGATTGCCGAGGCTTCCACACGGTTGTTGGAGGCCGAGCGTGCCAGCATTTTTTTGTGGGACCAGACCAGTAAGACGCTGGTTGCCCATCCAGCGTTGGGAGTTGACGGGGGAGAGCTTCGAATCGCGGACGACACGGGCGTCGTTGGCCGAGTGATTCACACGGGGAAACCAGTTCGTGTTGGTGTGGAGGCTGCACCGGATGTTGTGGATCGTGGCGTCGACCGTCAATTGGGATACGAAACGCGGACGCTGTTGTGCGTGCCGTTACGCGGTCGACAGGGTGCGTTACTAGGTGCGTTTGAGCTTGTCAACAAGGTTTCGGGTGAGTTCAGCGAGGAGGATGAGGCTGCCCTGAGTGACCTGGGTGCACAAGCCGCGATTGCATTGGAAAACACTCAGCAGTTGAAACGCTTGCTCGACAGCCGCGACCAGATCGTGCACGAGGCGTCGGCGGGGATCGAGCTGATCGGCCGCTGTCCAGCCATTGAAGCACTGCGTGGCACGATTGACAGAGTGGCCGACACTGATTTGGCTGTCTTACTGCTGGGCGAGAACGGAACGGGTAAGGAAGTTGTTAGTCGCTGCATTCACTATCAGAGTCGCCGTGGTCGCGAGCCGTTTGTAGCGGTGAACTGTGCCGCCTTGACAGAAACGCTGCTTGAAAGTGAACTGTTTGGACACGAAAAAGGCGCCTTTACGGATGCTCATCAAATGCGCGCCGGTAAGTTCGAATCGGCTGGAAACGGAACGTTATTCCTGGACGAAATAGGAGACATGAGTCTGGGCGGTCAAGCGAAACTGCTGCGCGTGCTCGAAGAGAAGGTTGTTGTGCGCGTTGGCGGCTCGACGCCGATTGCGACGAATGCCCGAGTGATTGCCGCGACCAATCAGGATCTCGCGGACCTGGTTCGCAAGAAACAGTTCCGTGAGGATCTGTATTTTCGTTTGAATGTCGTCACGCTCGAGTTGCCGGCGTTGCGTGATCGAGCAGACGATATTCTGTTGTTAGCCGAGCGATTTCTGGCCGAATTGTGTCCGCGTGCCGGTCGTCCGACGCTTCGGCTTACCGCTGCCGCGCGAAAACGGTTGCTGCAGCACGCATGGCCCGGTAATGTTCGTGAACTGCGTAACCTGATGGAGCGAATTGCCTATCTGTCTGAGGGCGATAAGGTTGACGTGGACCAACTGGCATTCGTCCTGTCTCCTTCGGGTAAGGGAAAAGGCTGGCTGCCCGACGGCGTCTCACTGGCCGAGGCGACACACGAATTTCAGACACAGTATATCGAAAAACAGATTCGCCGTGCTCGAGGCAATATCACCAGCGCAGCCGACCGCCTTGGGCTGCACCGAGCCAATCTGTACAGGAAGATGCACCAATTGGGAATGAGAACGCAACGGGGTGATTCAGGCGAGCTCTCTGCGATGCAAGATGACTAGCGTTGTGCCAACGGCAGTGTGTCAAGACGAAACGAATGTGAAACACGCTCGAGCAATCGCAAGTGACCGAGGCATGGAATCGGGGGATGATGCGTTGGAGACCAAGGACCGCCCGCCGATGGCAGAGCCGACCCACGGATAAGAAAGAAGACGAAGAAGGTAAGCCCGCCGAAGAACGGAAGAATATCTTGACCGGAGCAAGAACGTTCCAGTCTTCTTTTTCTTCGGTTTTGGTCGTTTTCGGTTTTGGATTCAGAAATTGTTTGTGATTTCTTGCATAACATGATCGGGATACAGCTATGAAAAAGAAACATGTTCGGACTGGCATTGTCGGTTCCGGGTTTTCCGCGACATTCCACTTCGAGGCGATTTCCAAAGTGTATGGGACGGACGTCGAAATCGTGGGCGTCCATTCGAAGGACGAGCAAGGAGGACAGGCTTACGCTTCACAACGTGACATCCGTTTCTTTTCATCGCTCGACCAGTTGTTGGAGCAGGTGGACGTCGTGCACGTTTGTGTCCCGCCGATGGCACATGAACCGGTTGCCGTTGCTGCATTAAAGCGTGACAAGTTCGTGATCTGCGAAAAACCGCTCACTGGCTATTTTGGTGATGGAGCAGATGATTTTCATTGGGATCGATGCGACAAACAAGTTGCACTCGATGTGGCCCTTGCCAGTGTGGATCGTATTTTGCAAGCCGAATTGGCTAGCAAGGCACGATTGATGTACGCCGAGAACTGGGTGTATGCTCCGTCGGTTCAGAAGGAACGCGAGATTTTGGAAAAGACGGGTGGGCAGATCCTGTGGATACACGGTGAAGAAGCGCACAGCGGATCACATTCCGTCGACTATGCTTTTGCCGCTCGATGCGGAGGTGGTGTGCTGATCGGGAAAGGGTGCCATCCGCTTTCAGCCGCACTCTACTTGAAGCGTGTGGAAGGCCGCACGCGAAATGGGGTTCCGATTCGTCGCAAGACTGTTTCGGCGCGAGCGCATGCCCTGACGCGACTCGAGGAGTTTCGCGATGAAGGACACATTCGCTGCAATTATTACGACATTGACGACTTCGCGATGATACATATCGAGTTCGAGGACGGGACAATTGCCACACTCCTTACGTCCGACATCGTGCTTGGAGGAATTCATAACTGGCTCTAAGTGTGCGCCAACAATCACCGAGTAATATGCAACATCAATCCCAACACGGCAATGCAGACTTACAACCCGGTCGAAGAGAACTTCAAGGATATTTACGTCCTTGAAAAAATTGAAACCAAGCAGGGCTGGGCCGCCACGTCGCCCGATGAAGATTGGTTCACGGGGTACCCGCAGGAAATGGAAGCATTCTACCGAGCCATTGCTTACGGTGATCCGGTTGAGAGTGAGTTGCTGTTGGCAGCTGATTCGATATCCACCATTTACAGTGCGTACGTTTCCGCTGAGCGAAAAGGGGCTGCCGTGGATGTGAAGACGTTCGGCGGGTGAGTTTGTAATCACGCATGCCGGTGTCTTGGCGGAAAGCGGAAAAGGAAAAGGGGAACAAGAATCTGCACTAATCCGGAGGCGGGAAGGAGAGGAAGGCCCAGCATCCAACGTCCAACGGAGAGAAGGAAGAAGGGGAGTGCGGTTCCCATACTCGCGGGCCTACCTCAACGAGGTTGGTGCGTGGAGTCGTAACCGTTCACGGCGAGAGTGCGTGGAGCGGCAGTTATCATTTGTCATTTGCCAGTGGAAAGAGTATAACCCCGCTGCGCTGCCTCTCTCGATGATAAATGAGTAATGTCAAATGACTAATGATAAATCGGGCGTGTGGGGAACTGGGGAAAACGCCGGTGCTAACGCGATCGCAGACGAAAACCCCGTGAATGACTGCATGGAGTCAGGCACGTTCTACGATTGGAGAGGTGCCGGTGGAACGTCCAACGTCGCCCCAAATGCCTCCTCTTATCCGTGGGTCGGCTCTGCCATCCGTGGGCTTACCTTCTTCGTCTTCTTTCTTATCCGTGGAACGGTTCTTTCCTGTTCCAACTACCAGCACTGAACTGCATCGCACCAGCGGTTGCGAGGATTTACCCGTGGCGCTCATCGGCCATCGAGAAGCGCCTGGATGTTTTCGGTGGTCACGCCCGGCGGCATACCGCCACCGGCTGACAGAATCAGCCGGCTTGTATCGCCCGCCGTATCGAGCGTCTCGCGGACGCTCTGACGCACCTGTTCGGCCGTGCCACGGGCCAGAACATCCCGAGGTGGGATGTTGCCGAACATCGTAACCTGGTTGTCCGTCAATTGGCGGATCTCGGTCAGGCTGTGCTTGTGACTGAAGTTAAACAGGTTGACGCCGATGTCCGGAAGATACTTGGCCGTGATTAAACCGGCCGCATCGTTGTGCAGGCATTTTACTCGAACGTCAAAGGCCCCGTAGATGCGTTTCAGATAGGGCAGGGCGAATCGCTTGAAATCGTCATCGCCGATGAAGCCTATCAGGTCGTCCAGAACCAGCAGGCCGTCAATCGACGGGAATGTCTCAATTTGCAAGGCGATCCAATCGATCAAGAAATCAGTAGTCAGCTCGAGCAGTGCCACGACGTCGTCGGGATCTGTCATGATCGCGGTCATGAATTCGGTGCTGTCCATCAGGAACGAGGCGATGTTCATCGGGCCTCGAGCGACGGCGAATCGAATTTCATGGCCCTCGTGTCGGATCGCTTCCTGCATGTGTTGCAGGCGTTTCAGAACCAACGGCAACAAGCCATGAATCGCCGGATTCGGTTTTTCCAGCGTCGCGATTTGTCGAATATCCGTGATCACCGTATCGGCCCATGGAAACTCGTTTTCGGACCAGCGGCATCGCGAGCCGAACGCGGACGGTTCGGTGCACATGCCGAACTCGGACCAGAACCCAGGCACGAACATGATGTCCGGAAACTGACGAGTTGCTTTCAAATTGGCTTCGAGCCACATCGTTTCACTGGCGAAGTAATCCATCATTGACATACCGGCCCAATTTGGAAGCCAGGGGCTATCGATAATCAGGCCGACCGGAATCGGTTCGACGTTTTCGCCCTGGATTACGGCCAGAAGTGTTTCCCATTGTTGCTCAGTCATCTCTTGATGCCTCGGGGGCGAGCGATTTGCACGACGGTGGCTACGCCGATAAATGCGACGGCCACACCGATACCGATCCAATGTAGCTTGGACCACAAACTCCAGATGCTGCCAAGTGCGGCGAATCCGGCGGCGATACCCATCAGGACATTCCAGGCAACCCGTTTGCCGCCACGTGGCACATCTTGGCCTAAGACCGATTTGGAATTCATCATCAACACAAAGGTCAAATAGGCGACCGGCAGCAGTACCATCGCGAACATCGACGTCGGAACCGCTAGCCAAAACTGGGCCTTGCCTCCCGTCCAAATGAACGGGCCGATCAGTCCGAGGCAGGGCATCAGCGTACCGATGCGATAGGGCCAGCCCTTCCATGGCCTGCCCAGCATCTCGCAGACGACGAACCCGTTGATCAGCATCAGGATGATAATGCTGGAGATTGCAATGCCGACCACGCCGAAACCGAAAACAACATGAGCGAATACGTCGCCAGTTAGCGGGGCGAGCGAGTTGGCCAGATTGAACGCGTCTCTCTTGACCAGCGTTGCTGCCATGCGCTGGTCAGAAGGTGGTAGGGCCGCGATCCGTTCTTTCTTCTGCGAATCAGAAAGCTTACGGAATTGGTCGCCTCCAAGCTCGTATTCGATTCTCAGTAGCGCGTTCTTCTCGTAGCCTGCCTGAATGTTTTTCGGCGGAACGATCTGTTGACCACTGACATGTGAGTCGGCCAACAGGCCGGCAGCCGGATGAGCGTGGAACTGGGCCGCCGACGCGATAACCACACAACTGGTTGCCATCAGGAAGGGAATAAACAATCCGGTCGAAAGATCGAATATGGCCAGTCCACGGAACTCGCGATCCCAGCCTCGATTCAGCATGGAATAGGGCAGCAGAAACGTCATGTTGATCCCGACTGCCGTCGACGCGGCCGAGATCATGACGTCACGTTGTTGGGCGACGATCATGTCCGTCCAGAATTGGCGGAATGCCGGCTCGACATCGGCCAGCAGCGGTGCAAATGTCTTGGCCGGTGCCGACAGTAGCCGGAGATCGGGGATGAATCCACGCAGTACGTGCGCCCAGTTGACTAAGCCCCCTTCGAAACTCATTCGAACAACAACACCGAAAAAACAGAGAACAATCAAGCCAACCATCAACTTCAGCAACACGTTGAAAATCTTGATTCCCGTGCTGCCGCTGTTGTAGAACCATGCAATCGAAACACAGATCAACATGATCGTGCCGCCAACGGCCCACTTGGCTGTCGTGTCGGGCATCACGCCGGTGCCGAACACACCAGGCAATAAGTTCTGGCGAATTGCCGCGGTTGCGAGTGAAAATTGGGGCAACGACCAGACTAAGTTTGCCATTAATGTTGCAATCGCCCACCCCCAGCCCAAGACCGGATTGATGTGGTTATTGATTGCTTGAAGGGGCCTTTAACCGGTCGACAACGCGACGTAGCCAATCGCACTCAGCATGATGATGCCGAGGATCATGGCCAACGGCTGAAGCCAAAGCAATGCAAATCCACCCAGCACGCCAAGATACAAACTGCTTGCCAGGGAGCCTCCGCCCAGCGTAATCGCCCCTTGCAGCCAGCCCGGTCCGGACAGCCGTGCATAGGCACGCAACGTTGCTCCCGTCCCCCGAGCCTTCGCGTCTAGAATCCGCTGGCGGTCACTGGCAATACTTGATTCGTTTTCCATTAATTGGCCGTCGTCGCAAGGTGTGCTTGGCGGAAAAAACGTCGTCGGATTCTGTTTGCCGCAAGTGCAAGGCGTTCCCGAAACACGCTGGTCAATCACAACATGATA
>JAJSAJ010000743.1 GCA_024274855.1 Planctomycetota bacterium
ACACCAGGAATTGCGCGTCCCCGACGCATGGACGCGTTGTAACCGGATTGTGGTGTGCCCGCGCTCGCGATACCGTGGTGGCCAGTTGCCGAGATCGATGCCGCGAGCTGGTCACACCCTACACCCTACACCTGCACCGTCGCCCGGCGAAACGCTCCAGAGATTGTGGTGTGCCCGCGCTCGCGATACCGTGGTGGCCAGTTGCCAAGGTCGATGCCGCGAGCTGGTCACACCCTACACCCTACACCTGCACCGTCGCCCGGCGAAACGCTCCAGCGAGTCGGCACACCAGCAGCCCTCGCCCTATTCTGGAGCATCCCAGCAAGGTGTTGGATCGACACTGCCCCAGCGGATGTCGTACTCGCCCAGCGTGACATAACGGTGAAATGATGACCAAGGCCAATCTCTGATGCGACGCACTAAGTTGTGTTTGCGTGGATTCCAGTGAATGTAGTCCACACAGCGTTTCATGTCGTCTTCATCACGTACGGTGTGCTCCCAGAATCGTTTCTGCCACACACCACGCATGCGGTGCTTTCGCCGCGAGAGGGATTGAAATCGCTCGCCACCGCCGCCGGCCAACCACCGGTGCGTAAACTCTTCCTTAATCCGCCCCCAACGCAGCGGGTAGCGATCATCACCTTCTGGCAGTGTCCAAATCGTGTGCCAATGGTTGGGAACCAACACGACCGCGATAAGCTCGAATGGATGCTGCCTCTGAACCACGGAGATAGCCTCCCGGAGAGAACGTCGTCCGAGCTTTGTTGTCAGAATCGGCCACCGGTCGTGCGTGACGCAAGTAAAGAAATAGGTTCCGCCCGGAACGTAGTAACGTCGGTAATCGGACACGATTTCACCAATTTGAAAGATTGTGTGTCTGTAAAAGCCTCCAATAAGAGAATCGCGGTTTCAAGGAGAATCCGTCAAAAAATCGAGAAAGAATTCTGGTGTGCCCGCGCTCGCGGTTGGTGCAGACCGATTGTCTACGTTGGTCGAGCGAGCTTGACACACCCTACACGGGCTAATGTGCGTAGGAGGCTGCATCGCGTGCGAAGTCCAACTTCATGTCGTAGTCGTAGAAGTTCTTCGCGATGTTCTCGGCCAGTAATTCGATGAAGGTCCGCTGGAACGCTCGGGCATTGGCCGACATGGTTGGAATCGCGTGGGATGTTGGGAACGTGAAGTCATGATCGGTCGTTCGAAACACTTCCTTGCCATCATCGGCAACGTCGAACACGGTCGTTGCAACTTGTGCTCGCCCCTTCAACAACGTCTGGCTCTCGTGCAGACTGAAGGCCGACACGTCGATCGCCACGACCATATCGGCTTTCACACCGCGGCCGATCTCGATAAACGCTGCATCGTCCCAATTGTTGGTATCCATCCAATCCGCGACCTTATCCTGCCGAACCACATCGATTTTGTCGACGTTGTTACGCAGTAGTCTGGCGACACTTTCCCCGATCAACGTCGAGGTGTCTCCATCGCCATACGCGGACGGATCGACCATGCAAACAACGGCCACCCGCTTGCCTTGAAGCCCCTTGAAGCGAGCCTCAACCTTGGGGCCGTCTCCATAAGCCATCTGGTACAACACGGCGCAACCGGTGGTACCAGCGATGAACGGCAGGCAAAGTAACGCGATAATCCACATCGATCGTGGTGTAGCAGCAGCACGCATGATCACTCCATTGATCTGCTCGAGCTAAAAGAGAGCGAGCCATCCTGTCAGGCTCCGCTGGTCGGCGGCGGAGAGTACCAAAGAACCGTACTGGCACGCAATACAGATTTCCGCCTACCCCAGAGGAGGGAAATTCAAGCCATTTGTTTCGTTGACGCGGCGCGCTAAACGGCTTAGTATAAAGGCGTTAGGGGCATGATTTCACAATTGGACAAAACGATGCACGGATCGACCATGGTACCAACATCACTCTGTCGGCTATTCCCGCTCCATTGCCTCCTGGCTCGGCCACTGTCAGGCCTGCCGGTGATCGTTGCGCTGACCGGATCGCTGATTCTGTCGCAATTAGCGTTGGCGCAAGCGACCAAAGCACCGTCGAAGAAAAAGAAGGCGGAATCGGTCCGGCTGATGACCAAAGACGGTGTCATGCTGATGTGCACGTACTATCCGGGCCCACCGAGCAAGAAAACGGTCCCAATTATCTTGCTGCATGATTGGGATGGAAGCCGAGGCCAGCTTGCGCCGTTAGCCCTTGGACTGCAGGGGCTTAAGCACTCGGTTATCGTTCCCGATTTGCGCGGTCATGTAGAGAGTCTCTACCGCCAAACAGTCCCCGGCGCCCCCGGAATGAAGATTGATCGCCAGACGATGAAGAAGCGTGATATCGAGGGGACGTTGCTCGATGTCGAAGCGGTTAAGAAGTTCTTGTTGGAAAAGAACAATAAGGAAGAGCTGAACATCGAACAGCTGTGTGTTTTTGGGACCGGATTTGGCTCGATCGTTGCCTTGAATTGGGCGGCAATGGATTGGGAAGCCCGCTCGCTACCAGCGTATAAGATGGGGCAGGATGTCAAGGCGTTGATCCTCGTCTCGCCACGGCAGTCATTCAAGGGCATGACGACACGCATGGCATTGGCCCATCCGATCGTGCGGCGCGACTTGGCCACGCTGATCATCGTCGGCCAAGAGGATGCCAAGGCCTGTTCCGATGCACGGCGAATTCACCGAGCCTTGGAGCGTTCCCGTTCCAAAGACGCAACCAACCTTGAGTTGTTCGAACCACCGACCTCACTTCAAGGCGTCCGCCTGATCATGGCGCGAGGAATGAACGTGGGACGCGCGATCGCGGTGTTCATCGACCGGCAATTGGTCAAGAAAGCGGACATGTACCGATGGACTGATCGCACCAGCCCATTGCAATAGCCGGGGCGCGTGCAAGGACCGGCGAATCAATTGTTGTCGCGTTTAATGGGGGCGTTCGTGCGGCGATCCTCCTTAGCTGCGAGACTGATTCACCCATGGGGCGAGCCCACGGGGGTCTGTACGCAGAAGAGTGCGACAGTTATTGATTGGCGAATCCTAAGCACGGTTCAACGGCTTTTCCGGTACAGACTTGCGGGCAAAGGAACCAGCCTCGGTTGAACCACATCGCTGGCCGCTTGCGCATTTTCAGCGGGCTCAGCCCGTCTATCGAGTGGAATCACAATCTCCACGCCGATCGGAAGCACGTCCGGATCGTCAAGAACCCGCGGGTTCGCTTGGAATATATCCGTCGCACGCGATGCGTCCCCCAAGTAACGAATGGCAAGCGACTCGAGCGTGTCGCCGTCGTGGATCGTGTGCTGCTTGGCTCGTGGCTTGTCCGGTGTTGCCGAATCGGAGGCAACGACGTGCCCGTACTGTGGGGGGCCAGTCTTGGCCGGTTGAAAGAGCGGCCGGTATTGATCCGGCATTGCGGGCGGATCGGTGAACGTCTCCAGTCCCTGGTCTGCAAGGTCGCCAGCCTGCCCGGCACCAAATGCTCGCTCGGCTTCGGAATCCGATTCTGCCGAGAGCGGATCCGTCGGCGGACTGTCCAGGTTGGCTAACCGTACTTGGCCGGGCACTTGCAGCGATAGGTCCTCGCCCAACTGGGTCGAGTTGTCAACGCTGAACACATCCCGGTTGGATTGCATCGATGGAGCTTGTCGAAACGGCAGCGCCGCCACGAAGCCCAACGCAATGATCCCGAAACCATTCGCCAAACGTCTCGCACTATTCATCCGTCACCAGCCACGCGTTTCGTTGTCACGTTTCCCCGGTGTCCCCACACGAGGACACTATCTCACTATCGAGATCGGAAACTCGGAACGCGCAATTGCAGTGATTTCGGCCAGACCGGCCAAAATGATTCACGCTCAAGAACGGTCGAATCGGTTGTGACTGTTTTACCGCCAGGCTGCGAGACGTGCCGCCGTTACGTCACTTGCTTTCAGCCGCCGCCTGCCGCCGCCCCTCTTTGCTGTATCCCATCAACCACAAGAGGACGGGCGACGCGATAAAGACCGAACTATACGTTCCAACCAAAACGCCAACGACCAAGGCAAAAGCGAACCCGTGAATACCCTGCCCACCGATGGCAAACAGGATCATAACCACGATGAAGGTCGTCAACGACGTAAGCAACGTACGGCTGAGCGTCTGGTTGATACTTAGATTGATCATATCGGCAGTCATTTTCGGACTCTTACCGCGCACTTCTCGGATACGGTCGAAGACGACGATGGTATCGTTCAGTGAGTAACCAATGATCGTCAAGAAGGCAGCGACAATCGGCAGACTGATCTTGAATTCATCAATCTGCATGAAACCAAGCGGTCCGGCGAGCCACCGGCTGAGTGCAATGGCTCCGAGCGTAATGAGAACATCGTGAATCAAAGCGACCACGGCAGCAACACCGAAAACGACGTGCTGGAACCGAATCCAGATGTAACCGATAATGCCCAAGAAGCTTGCCAACAGAGCGGCAATTGCCAAATCACGCGTATCCCCGGCGACCTTCCCGCCGATTCGACTTGATGACGGCCACACTGGCTTAGCGGCCAATGTTTGTTGCATCGACTCGAGGATTACCTTCGCGTCCGGTTGGCTGGCAATCATATTGACATACCACGTCTTCTTCGCACCGGCACTCTCTTGATCCCACGTGAACACTTCCGTGGGGGAGACGAGCAGCGCGGCGACCGGGCGTTGCACCTTCTTGGCCGCATTCAAAATCTCACTCCGAAGAGTTGGTGCATTGATCTCGTCACGGAACTTCAACTCAGCAGTGGTCCAGGCAGCGGACACTTTGGCATCCGCCGTTTGTTTGGCACCGTCTTCCGTGTCAGATTTCTCAGTGCCCGACCCGTCAGCCGCCGATTTATCAGCCGTGGATGGTTTAGGCTGACTGGCCGGTTTCTTATCAGGTTCTTTCGCGGCGGGCGCAGGCGTCGTAGCTGGCTGTTTTGCGTCCTTCTGTACGGCCTCCTTCTTGGCGACGTCTTTCTTCGGAGCAGCACTGTCTTTCGGAG
>JAJSAJ010000744.1 GCA_024274855.1 Planctomycetota bacterium
CTTGATAAAGGTACCACCAATGCTCTCCATGTCTTCTTCAAAACAACTGTCCCAGTGGTTTTGTATCAGCGTGGCGTTTTCGATTGTGCCCCTGTTCGTGGCTGCGGACTGGCCCATGTACCGCGGCAACGCTGCTCGCACGGCACAGAGATCGCGGAGCCTGACGTTGCCCCTGACCTTAAAGTGGCGGCACAGACCCAAGCAGCCTCCTCAACCTGCCTGGCCACGCAGCCAACGAATGCAATTTCATCGAGCGTACCACGCCGTCTCAACCAAAAACCGTGTCTTGTTTGGCAGCTAGGCTGACGGGGCCGTTTACGCCCTAGACAGCAAATCTGGCAAGGTCCAGTGGCAGTTTTTCACGGAAGGACCCGTTCGGTTTGCGCCTGCAATTTGGCAAGATCGCGCGTTTGTGGCAAGTGACGACGGATATCTCTACGCGTTGCGTTTGAGTGACGGTCATTTGCTGTGGAAAGTCCGAGGGGGACGAACACCCGCAAGTATTCTTGGCAATCAGCGTATGATCTCAAAGTGGCCGGCGCGAGGAGGCCCTGTTGTCGCGGACGATGTTGTTTATTTCGCGGCCGGAATCTGGCCAACCGAAGGCATTTATGTCCATGCACTGGAAGCGAGATCTGGCGAACCGATCTGGTGCAATAAGGACGCCGGTGCGATTTACATGCCTCAACCTCATGGTGGTGCCAATGCCACGAGTGGCATTTCAGCTCAAGGCTACCTGGTTGTATCTGGCAACCATCTGTTTGTCCCAACTGGACGTGCCGTTCCCGCTTCGCTGGACCGCAAGACCGGAAAACTGGAGTATTTCCGTCTACAAAAGTATGGACACAACGGCGGATCGCAGACGATGGCTGTCGGCGACATCTTCTTCAACAGTGGATTAAGTTTTTCCGCCGACCAGGGGAACGCGATTGCGAAAATCGGGACGGGGCAACTGGCCCGCTCGGAAACGGGCATTATCCGCGCAGCGGGAACCACCGTGACAGAATACATATGGCGTGAGAAGAAGGACTTTGATCGCAAAGGGAAACGAATTGTCGTCAAGACGCTACAGCCTGCCTGGACAATTGAGGACGTTCCGAAAGCAACGGCCATTCTGGTTGCGGGACATCACGTCGTCCTCGGCAGTAAGGACTCCGTTTCGGTCGTCGATACTGGCACTCGACAAGTAATATGGAAAGCAGCGATCGACGGTGTTGCCTATGGCCTATCAACGACTGCCGATCAACTATTGGTCAGTACGGACAAGGGACAGATCTATTGCTTTGGATCGGCACTCCACCCAACCGCTCAACAATCTCCGACGGTAAAAAGTCGACGGCCCCGACCATTCACTGAAGACTATGCAGGAGCGGCGAAAGAGATTATCCAACGTTCGGAGAAACGTGACGGGTACTGTGTCGATCTGGGCTGTGGTGATGGGCAGTTGACCGTTCAACTGGCGCTGCAAACCGATTTGCACATTATCGCCGTGGATCCCGACGAGCAAAACGTTGTTGCAACACGTCAGCGTCTGATCGATGCCGGCCTGTACGGCAGTCGTGTTACAGTCCAGCAGCGAGACACCGCGGAAACAGGCTTTCCAAGGTACTTCGCCAACCTGGTCGTCTGCGGCCGCTCAGTGCTCGACGGACCTGAGGCAATCGACCAGCAGGAAGCGAAACGACTGCAGAGGCCATTTGGCGGCGTCGTCTGCGCGGGTAAGCCGGGCCAGATGCAGATCGCGACTCGAGATGCCTTGCCCGGGGCTGGCAGCTGGACACATCAATACGCCGATCCGGCCAACACGCTGAACAGTCAGGATTCGCTTGTTCGCGGCCATTTGGGCATGCTCTGGTTCCGAGATGTCAACTTCCAACTCTCCCAACGTCATGGCCGCCCACCCGCTCCTCTGTTCCACCGGGGCATCCTCTACCATGAGGGAATCAACGGCCTGATTGCGGTCGATGCCTATAACGGTTGCGAATTATGGAGATTCGAAATCCCGGGTGTCCTCAAAGCGTACGATGGTGACGAGCTGATGGGTGTGGCCGGAACGGGCAGCAACTACTGCATCGGTGGTAACAGTCTTTATGTGCGAACGGGAACACGTTGCTATCGCCTGGATGCGGTCACGGGGAAAGAAATCGCTCAGTATGAAACACCCAAGAACCAGACCGGAAAACAAAGCCCATGGGGCTACATCGCCTGGGACTCTGGGATTCTGTTCGGATCGCAAGCCAACGACCAGCATATTGTGACATACCGATATCTCAATCGGGGTGGTGACATGACCAAGCTGTTCACCGAATCCACGGGACTGTTTGCCATCGATACGGACACCGGATCATGCTTATGGAACTACAAGGCCAAGAACTCGATTCGCCACAACACCATCGCCATTGCTGACGGGACCGTTTTTCTGATTGATCGCCCGCTTGCGTTGTTCGATCGTGTTAAACGTCCAAAGACGAAAGAACAGCGAACCGGAACTCTCTTAGCACTGAATGCTCGGACCGGAAAGCAACTCTGGAAAAACAGCCAGAGTATCTTCGGGACATTGCTTGCGGTCAGCAGCTCGCACAAGCAGATTCTGATGAGTTATCAGCCCACACGATTTCGCCTCGATTCGGAACTGGGCGGCCGGATGGCAGCGTTTCGATCGAAGGACGGCGTGTTGGCTTGGGATATCAAGGCGAACTACGCGTCGCGACCAATGATCAATGATCGAACGATCTACACACAAGGTGGCGCATGGGATTTGCTAACAGGCAAGCCGGTACCATTCGAATTCAAGCGATCCTACGGATGCGGAACATTGGCCAGCTCTAGGCACATGCTGCTGTTCCGCTCGGCCACATTAGGCTACTACGATCTGTCGGGTAAGCGGAAAACCGAAAACTATGGTGGCATGCGCCCGGGCTGTTGGATCAACACCCTTCCGGTCGGCGGCATCGTCGTGGTACCCGACGCGACCGCCGGCTGTGAATGCAGCTACTTGAATCGAGCGTGGGTTGCTCTGGAACCGATCGCCCGCGCCACGAATTAAGCTTCGTCTCAAAACGGGAGGGCGAGGCTGCTGCTGAGCCGTTCTGACCAACAAAACAAAGGGTTCAGCGGAAGCTTCGTCCTTCCGAAAACACTGCTTCTCCGGATTCTGAGATAAAGCCTGGTGCTACGGCAAATCTAGGAACTGGGGTGACACTGTCCAATTATTCCGTTGCGTAAATCAACCGACTGCAGTTCTGTTCCTGTGACTCGAAGTCTTCGTTCGTTTGTGCGGAAAGAGACGGATGCTACCACCACATGGCCCTTTGTATGATGAGGAGCGTCCTGAGACGTTTCCGGTCTATCAAAAAACATCCCGCGTCAGCCTGGCGGTCGACGATACATCCGTGGTTCTGGGATTGAAAAACAGCGGACTGGATGTCTATTTCGCGGATGGGTTGATTCTGCACTACGATTTGGAAGGGCGTTTGACACGTGCCGCTGACCCGCCGGTCCAATGGCTGCGAGGCCTCTCGGGCCGAATTCTGGAGCTGTGCAGGCGTCCACGCCAGGCCGGCCGTGGATTCCAACGGCGATTGCTTGATGATCCGCAAATAAACGAACTGCTGGACCGGTTAAATCGCCGTATGACGCCGGTCAAAGCCGCTTTGCTTGAAAAGCGGTTCTTGCACGAGCGTCGTCTTCCCTCGACTGAGCCATTTCACGCTGACTTAGCTCGCCTTATTGACAAAGCAACTCAATTCAATGTCTCGGCATCCCAACGAGATGTCGAGGCGTTCCGGGAACTTTACCATGACGTCCCCATCCTGCCACCGGACCAGTATTCTTCGCTCGCTCTGATGGCAACCGACGGATGCCGATACAATCAATGCACCTTCTGCGGATTCTATCGGGGCAAACAGTTCCGTGCGAAGACTGTCGATCAATTCCATTCGCATATTGACGATGCGCTGCGCTTCCATGGTCAAGGCTTGGCACGGCGCCGATCAATCTTCCTGGGCCAGGCCAATGCGCTGATGGGCGAATCCACTTGGCGAGAATCGATCCTGACAGTCGTCAACCAGCGATTCGAGCTTCCACCAGTCGATGCTGAAAAGTGCCACAAGCATTGGTGGAGCGGATCGGCCAAGCGGTTTGCCGAAATCACGTCCTTCCTTGATGCATTTGTTGGCGTGCGAATCGATGCTGACGAATTCGCCGCACTGCGGCAACTGAATTTGCGAAAAGTCTATTTTGGCATGGAGTCAGGGGATGCGGGCTTGCTGCAGTGGCTCAAAAAGCCAGCGACACCGGACCAGATTCTCCAAGCGGTCCTGGCGGCCAGGCAGGGTGGCGTCCATGTCGGCGTGATCGTCTTAATCGGTGCCGGAGGCGAAACGTTTTTCGACGACCACGTGCACCACACCGTCGAGCTGATTCGAGCAATGCAACTGCAACGTGGCGACTTAGTTTACTTGTCACCACTGGTAGAAATGCCTGACACCGAATACTACCAATTCGCTAAAGCGGAAAACATTCCGCCTTTGTCCTCCGACAGACTCGTCGAACAAGAACAGATGATTCGCGACGGACTAAATACGTCGCCCACAAAAGACGGCCCCTACGTCGCCCACTATGAGGTGGCCAATTTCGTCTATTGAATCAGTCTTTCGGAGACCAACAAGGCAGAGCCTTTTACCAATTGCGAGCTACCGCTCGCTGCGTATCTTCCCGCTCCCGTTGGTCGCTAAACTTGACTCAACGTGATCAACTTCTGCTCTATAGGCATACTAACGTATCGCTTCGGTCACGTCTGTTCCACCCTGGGATGCTGGACGGCCGTCCCTTCGGGACTGCAACAAAAACGTAACCGTTCACGGAATGTAGGCCGCCGCCGCTTCCAAGGGGTCAGACCCATTTTCGGCGACAAGATGCGTTCGCGTAAAGAAACGCTTTCTCCGCCGAAAATTGCGTCAGACCCCAGCGGCGTGAACGGCTACACAAAAACAGATACGAAACAAACAACGAGATGGCGACGCAACCGTTCGCGGCCAAAGGCCATGAACGGTTACGATTTCTTCTCGTTTGCGTTTCGCCGCGCGACTTACCTGGCGATGTGTCTCAAATAGGGAATGCGGGCCAGGCAATACTTCTGTGCCAAAATCGGACCGACAATACCGGCGACAAGAAGAGCCGGGAAGAAGATCAGAAAACCCGCGTTGTCCCACGATGCAAACTTCAACATGACGCCTTTGGTCAGCCCGATAAACAGCGTGTTCATCAAGTAGATTGAAACAGTATAGGTCCCCAACAACGCCAGCCACCGCTTGACGCGCTCGGACCGGATGGCATCAACCAATGAATACAACGCGGGTATCGACAAAAGCCCGATTAGCGTTTTGGATGCGTACTCGGGAATGAATCCGATGGACACGAAGGAGAGCAAGAACAGCCCGATCAGCAAGATCGCTCGCCGCTTAAACCAAATGACGCTCGACTCGTATCGCGAAACAAACACGATGCCAATGGCGAAGAACAATGAGTACTCGCAAAAACGATCAATCGCAAGGAAATCCGTGACATCAGCCGCCAGCACACTGAAGTGGAGAATCGCTGCCAGGCAGACAATCGCTGCGACGTTTCTTCGGAACAGTTCGACAAAGACTGGAAACAACAGGTAGAATTCAAACAGAACGTAGATATACCACAAGGAACCGGCCACACTCGACGCCGGCTCGAAGAAGATCTGCATCAGCGACTTGAGACCGTCCGACGGCAAGTTGTCGACCTGCAGGAAATGGCTGGCGAGTATCTTGCCCAGCCAAATCACCATGGAAAACACCAAGAACCCGGGCAATAGACGAAGCCCCTTCTTCGTCACGTAGCGCCAATAGTCGGCAGCCGTATTGATCGGTTTGTAGGTGTAGTAGAAGACGGTTCCGGAAAGGAACATGAAAAACGGCATATGGAACTTATAGATCAGGTATTTGAGTTCAACATACCAATCGTTGCCTTCCGGCGGTTGCCGGGCGACAACGTGCCCCAAGACGACGAGGAAGATCGCAAGCCCCGTCGCCATATCGATCGTATTGAGCCGTTTTCTGGCCATAATGCGAAGTCTCTCCGATTGGCAGACGTCCTGCTTGATTCTTTCTAGCGCTACGCCAAAGCCTGGTTTTTCGGGTTGGCCATACCGTGTAGTCTGTAGATTCGACTGATTCAATGACAACGGCAGGCACATACTCGGACGCGTGTCGCAAAACGCTGGTCACAACATCCATTTTCGGCGGTTTTGGTTTACAATATTGAATCTGGGACGCTTTTCACCACCATGACACTCTGCAATCAGAATGAGATTATTCCCGTGAGAATCACTGCACCCCATCCTGATGCGCTTCTCCACCAAATGTACCGTCTTGGTTCTGCTGGTCTTATTCTGGTGCTTGTCACTGGTGGATGTACAGACAAGGATACGACACCATCCATCGAAACAAGGATGTCAACACAAGACAAAGGGGTCAAACCACCCTCACCGGCAATATTCGGGAAGCAGGCACCGCTAGACAAATCAAAACAATCGCCAGAACCGACACCAAGAACGGTTCCGACGAAGCCGAGCCCGCAAACGGATCAGGCATTGCGAGATGCTTGTTTCGAGGGAAAGATGAAAGCTGTCCGTTCTGCTTTAGCGAAGGGTGCGCGAATCAACGCCACGGATGAAGACAAACGGACGGCGCTGATGTTGGCCGCATACGACGGCCACACTCAAATTGTCGACCTGCTGCTGCGCAACGGCGCCAAAATCGACGACCAAGACGGCATGGGGCGAACGGCACTGATGTATGCTGCGAGTGGCCCCTATGCCAAACGGTGCGACTGCTCTTAGAGCACAAAGCCAAAGTCGATCTGCGGGATAACGGCGAGCACTGGACCGCACTGATGTTCGCCGCCGCGGAAGGGCAGGCAGATGTTGTTCAACTGCTACTGGCACATCATGCCAATCCTAGCTTGAAAGACATTGATGGAGACACGGCGGCAGTGTTTGCTCGAAACAAACACCACATGGACGTCGTTCGACTGCTCGTATCCGGGCCGAATTAATCTGCACGTTTTCGAACGAAGTAGATTCGATCGACATACACGGCCTGAACCTCGCCCGGTCGTTTGGGCGGGGCGATCCATACATACATTCCACCTCGAAGATCATGCGTCCCAAGGTCAAAGACCTGGTAGGCTCCGTCCGCAATCTCCTTGACCGAGACAGACCGATGCGCGACGCTCTTGCGGGCCTGGGAATCATAGATTCCCATCGTCATGGCCCGTCCGTCGGTCGCAGTCGCTTCCACCCGGGCAACTACAAAGCACTGCCATGGGTTCCCATCCTTGAAATCATCGGATATCGGACAAGATGTTGCCCACTCGAAATGATCTCCGGGCATGCGGATCGCTTTCCCATCGGACGCTTTCGAATCATCGACCATTGACGCCCATTTTCCTGAGCAGGCCAAACGACACTGGTTATCCTGGAAATCGATCCAATCATCATCGTCCAGATCCAGGCAAGCCTTCGGGGGCGGTGCATCGGGGCGGAAGCGGCCCCGGAGTGACTGTTCCAACTCATTGAACCCGTGGCGTTCCCGATAACTGCCCACTTTGAACTCATGAGCCAATCGGATGAACTCTTCACAAGCAGCGACGGGATCCTGGGGGCCCAGAAACTCTTTGTGGCGGAGCCGGGATGCCAGACGCAGCGCCCGGTATCGATGCAGCCAGACGTGATCCAACGGCAGACGCTCACGACGTACACGTCGAGCTAACGTGGAATCGCCGGCAACCGCCTCTTCCGCTTTGGCCATCAGTCGTGTGGCTCGATTCAGATCATCCAAACTCAAGTACGTGCTGGTGTCACTCATGAAACAGCGAAGAAACGTGCCCGACTTTTCTCCCGCGTCATGAATTGTGTCAAGGTATTGTTTCAAAAACGGGGCTGCAGAACCGTAATACCCTTCGAGAAACTCATCGATAAGCTCGTCTTCGTCGCGTTTTGGATCCCACATCAAGTGCGCCAGCAACCAGGCGCGAAGACGAACGAAATCACCGACACCACTCGAAGAATCGCCCTGCTCAAATAGGCCGATTGTCCGATTGGCGACAAAGTACCGGATGTTGGGCGCAAGCACTCGCATATTGGGATGTGGCACGATGTAGTTCGAGAAATTCGTCACATAGTCCCAAATGAACAATTGCGGCGCAATCTTGCTCCACCCCTCGATGTCGCGTCGAAACGCCTCGTTTTGAGGCCCATTGGCCAACGGCTGAATGAACTAACACTCGATCGAACAGAGCCGGACAACCACATTGTGCCGAGGCTTGACATGTTTTGGTGGCTTCCGCGTATATTGATAGGCGAGCGTCTCGACTAATACATCGGGAAACTCTTTTTCAACTTCCTCGGCTACGGCATTCACAAATCGAATCATCGGACCGGAGGGAGCCCCTTCCAGCTGCTCGATTGCGAGACACTTCTTGCATTGGCAACGTCTATGCCAATCGTTCTGACTGACCGAAATAAAGCCGGCCTTCGGATCCGCTCGCAAACGTTGCAGCACATTCTTGACCAGTTCGCGCCGCATCTCGTCATTCGTCAGACACAACTGGGAACGCTCAGCCGTTCGTTTGCCGTTAATCTCACTGTACCATTCGGGATGATCTGCAAAGTACTTATCCGGTGGAATCAGAGGGAAGAACGTGTGAACAAATCCGACAAAACGATAGTGGTCTCCGTACTCGGCCGGCACGCGATGATGATGTCCGTTCAGCTTCAAACGGGCGGCAAACGGGCTGTTGAACGCATCTCGATAGAAAGCTTCACGATAGCGAAGGGCAGGAACATAGCGAATATCCGTTTCCGGTATGCTCAAATTGGCTTTCTTCGGCGCGTAGCTTTCCGTCGAAGTCCACCATCGGCACCCGACAACGTCCTCGAGGAATGTGTAGACGGCATAGAGCGTTCCACGAGGAGGCCGGCCGACAAGCACAAGTTTATTGCCGACCGTCTTGACCACGATGCCGTCGTGACCTAGCGAATCAACATCCAGTTGTGGCATCAGACGCTTAAGCCGGCTTGATGGCCCCACGAGGATCTGTGCAGCCTCTTCGAGAACGTCGTGCTGGCCTCGAATCGGAAGTGTCACACCCGTCACTTGCCGAATGTGCTCCTGCAACTCCTTGGCGGCAGTACGTACGGGCGGATCCGGTTTGTCCGGCAAAGTGATAACATAATCTGTCCCGCCATTGGTGGTGAGAACCAGATCGCCACCCAACGCATCACACAACGAGACACTCGAAAAAAAGAAACTCCCAAGTACCCATGCAAACAACCATGAAGTCTGTCTCACCGGATTCTTCCTTCCGCAAAATGAACAATCGGTCATTGGCAAGTAGCCAAAAACGACCCTTCAGTCGAAACAACAACCTATTCAGCACGTCCAGTCTACCGTTTGTCACCGACCCAATGCAATTGTGATGGACGAATGCTCCCTGAACGGTGGGGCAGCAAGCCGACTGGGAGACAGACCGAAACTTGGATGGCCCGGGGGATCGCTAGCCTATCGTTCGCGCATGTCGCAATCTCAGCGACCACCGGGCACTGGCCGACGAAAGTCGGCCTTTCCAACTGTTCCCCGCATCGATTATGCCGTATTCTAAGCTTTGTCTCAGAACCCGCTTTGCCTCAGAAGCCGGAGAAACAGCGTTTTCGGCAGGGCGAAACGTTTTCGGGAGGGCGAAGCCAGGAGTTTCGGTCTGGCAAATGAGTGCCGGGTACACACATCTCCGGCAGACGATCAACGGGCTGAAAGAAGTCGACTATGCCGCTGCATTTTCCTTTGTCCGGCCTCCGGTGTGAAATCCAGCCGGAAATGCAACTTCGCACCGAACATCTCAAGCCGACTGCGGTATAGGGCTAATGGACGATTCCATCTTGCATTTAGTGATTTTGGTCGCGGCTGTCACCGCTGCCGGCTTCACACAAAGCGCCATGGGATTCGGATTCGCGATCGCGGCACTCTCCATTCTTCCGTATTTCTTCGATATTCGCTTGGCGAACATCGTCGTTTCACTCTGCGCGATCGTGCCGTTGTGTTACACAATGGCCACTCACCGCCGATATATTCAGCCGGGCCCAGTCGGCCGATGCCTGGTCGGTGCGGCCATTGGTCTCCCCCTTGGACTCGCAACATTCGCGTACGTCGATCCCGACTTACTGGTCCGTAGCACGGGGCTGGTGATTCTGATCGTTGTCCTCGATGGTTTTTTTCACTCGAAGCAGCCCACGTCATCGGAAAAGCGGTTGCGGTCATGGAGTTTAATCGCGGGGATTTCGAGCGGCTACTTATCGGGCTCCGTCGGAATTGGCTGGCCACCTGTCGTGGCATTTGCGACGCGGCAGTCATGGGCACCTCTTCAATTCAAGGCTTTTCTTGGAGCGTTTCTGCTTACTGTCGCCACGGTGAAAGTTGGGGGGTTGGTAGCGATGGGTTTCGTCGACCGCCACATACTCGTCCTATCGGTCATTGCGATTCCTTTCAGTTATTTGGGCGCCTGGCTGGGCGGCATAGTCGCCAAACGCATTGATGCCAAGTTATTTCGCCGCTTGACACTCTCTTTGCTCGCCTTTGGCGCTCTGGGCATGGTCATTCGAGGCACGCCAACCGCACAAGACACCTCAGACTTACGAGCGCCGCAAAGCAACCGTCAACCAGCAACGGAACGAACGAAGCTCTTGACTGAAGTAATAGGCACCGCCGGAGTCCCGCCCCATTTCATCGGAGAGAGACCATGAAATCTATTGCGCAATCTGCCTGGTTCCTTTTACTCTTTACGCCTGTTTGCATTGCGGAAACTCCCGTGACCATTCAGGCGCCGTTGCCCCCTGAAATCCCCTGGACCGGCGCCAGCGAAGCATTGATTGTTTCCAAAAGCGATCCTTGGGTCACTCCGGCGGAGGCGACGGATCTGCGAGAATCGCCCAGCTATGACGAGACCGTCACTTGGCTCCGGCGTCTTGTGGCCGCGGCCCCGCAGCTGAAGATGCTGTCAATCGGCACCAGCCCCGAAGGACGAAAACTATGGATTGTCGTCGCGTCGAAGGACGGAGCAGGGGACCCCTCGGCGCTTCGGGCCAACGGCCGACCCACGCTTTTTGCACAAGCCGGGATTCATTCCGGCGAAATCGATGGTAAAGACGCCGGTATGATGCCCCGCGTGGAAAAACGAAGGATGCTGTTCCCCGTCGGCTCGGTGCGAGTCTCGACCGATCAGCCGCTCGGGGATCTAGCGGTCATACTGTTGGAGCCTTCGTCGACCGACTCCTTTTACCAATGGGGGTTCTTCCTGGAGGTTCTCTCTCGCGTTGAGTACGCTGAGAGCTATGTGCTTGAACCTTTAGCCCGAAAAATGCTGGATGCGAACCCGAGCCTTCGTCGCGAGTTCCAACAACGACTCGACGCTGATCCAGACTTTCGCAGCAACCCCAAGAAACGACTCGATTTCTTCTACCGCCGCACCCCGTACTTCGATGACCGTTATCTGCTCTATCCGATCGCTCGTGAGTTACGCTCTCCGGCGTCTTCATCCGAGCGATAAGCAATTAGTCCATCGCCACTCAACAAAGGACCAGGACCATGCGAGCTGTCACACCTGTCGCTCTCCTTCTTGCCACCATTCCACTTTTCTTCACGCCTTTGTGCAGTGCCGAGGACGCAAGGCCCTCTAAGGTATTGATTGTGGTTGGCCCGAGTGGCCATCCGCCAGGTACGCACGAGGTCGCCGCGGGTGCTCGGCTCATTGCATACTGCCTCGAACATACTGCGAGGATGAAGTTCGACGTGAAGGTTGTTTTTGCCTGGCCTCAAGACCAGAAACTGCTTCGGGACATATCAACCGTTGTGTTTTCGGGAGATGGATTTCCACTGGCCAAAATGAAGAACAAGAAGCAGAACATGCAAGCCCTGGCCGCAATGATGGATCGCGGCTGTGGAATCGTGTGTTACCACTACGCGACTGGAGTACAACCAAACGAAATATCGGACAAAGGATTTCATCCGCTGGTGCGGTGGATGGGCGGCTGCTTTTCATCTCGTTACAAGCAGCACCCAGGCGTTGCTCGCATCTTCAAGAACGCCACGATCACGCCTAAGGCCAAAGAGCATCCAATAATGCGAGGTGTCGGACCTTTTACCGTTCACGACGAACCATACTACAACAACTATTTTGGACCGAATGGAATGGCAGCCAACGTAACGGCACTCGCCACGTCGATGCTCCCGCCAGATGCCCCCAAAGAAGAGGTCGTCGCTTGGGCCGTCCAACGAACTGACGGCGGTCGGGGCATGGGAATCGTCGTCCCACATTTCTTCAAGAATTGGCAGATTGACGATTTGCGCAAAGTCGTCCTCAACGGCATCGTCTGGACAGCCCATCAGCCAGTGCCGGAACAGGGAGTGCAAGTCACTCTGCCCGCACTCGAAACCTTCAAACCAGACGCCGTCGAACCAAAAAACGTAACCGTTCACGGAATGTAGGCCGCCGGTTCGCTTCCAAGGGGTCAGACCCATTTTCGGCGACAAGATGCGTTCGCGTAAAGAAACGATTTCTCCACCGAAAATTGCGTCAGACCCCAGCGGCGTGAACGGCTACCAATAAACAAATAGCATGGAGCACTTTCGTCTCACAGATCGCTCCTGAAATATCCAGGTTAACGTCCATTCGAGCGTGCTGACCGGTAGTACGTTAGCCGGCGTAGATTCTTCGGTTGCAGCTGATCATTTTCCGCCCGGTCTTGCCACTGGTGCTAGGATCAACACCGCACACCAGGGCAATCCCATCGCGAGCGACAACCGGAAAACCGGCAATCGGCGGCTGGACTACCCCATCAGGAGACAGCGACCAGTTCTTCAATATCCTCGTCCGCCGTCTTGGTGAAGCTGAGCCCGAACTGTTCAGCAAGGAAGTTCGCGATCTCCTCGTTGGCAAACTGCGGAGGCTTCGGCCCAAGCTTGATATCCTTGATCCCCAGACTGAATAGGGCAAGGAGGATGATCACGGCCTTCTGCTCCATCCAGCTCAAGACGATCTTGATGGGCAGATCATTGACCGGGACGTCCAAAGCCTGGCTCAACGCAAGTGCTATTTCCACAGCTCCGTTGCTGTCATTGCATTGACCGAGATCCAGGTATCGCGGAAGGTCGGTTACCTCGATCGTACCAAAATCGATGTCATTGAAGCGGAACTTCCCGCAGGAGGATGTCACGATTGCCGCAGTTGCGGGAAGCTTCTGCGTGAACTCGCGAAAATAGTCGCCGGCTTTGCCCGGCGCGTCACAACCGGCAACGACAAACACCTGCGTCAACTTGCCGGCTCGAATCGCTTCGATCAGCTGAGGAGCGAGAGTGAGAATCGTCTTGTAGTGGTGGCCCGTTACGATCGTCTCCTCACTGGTGAATCCCGTCACCTCCGGCAAGCTCAGGGCTTTCTCGATGACAGCGGTAAAGTCACCATTTTCGATCTTTGCTATGCCCTCGACACCAACAATCTTGTAGCTGAAAAGCCTGTCGATGTAGCCACAGTTCTTTGATGGGGGAACAATACAATTCGTATTGACGACAATCGCGCCTGGCCATTTTTCGAACAGCACCTTCTGATCAAACCAGGCCTTGCCAATATTCCCATTCAAATGAGAGTACTTTCTCAATTCTGGATATGCATGGGCCGGCAGCATCTCATAATGCGTGTAGATATTGACCCCTTTGCCTTCTGTCGCTTCGAGCAATTCCTTCAGCATGAAAAGATTGTGCCCACTGACAAGAATCGCCTTCCCCTCAGCCTTATTTTCTGTCACGGTCACGGGAGTTGGGATTCCAAGAACCTTCGTATGGGCATCACTCAGGAGGCCCATCACTTGCACACCGGCCTGCCCAACTTTCATCAATTGGGCGATATGCTCGTCAAAATTGAAATTCACATTTGTCAGAGTGAAGTAAAGTGTCTCGGATACCACATCGTCAACTTCACGCGTATCGGCCCCTAGTTCCGCAGCGTGTTCACGATAAGCTGCCAGACCTTTCAGGCCAAAAATCATAATGTCCTGGAGCCTGGCCAACGTCTCTGTTTTTCCACAGGTTCCTTGATCCTGTCCGTTGGCCCCACATGCCTCCGGAGCTGACATTTCACATTGATAGCAGTGCATACTCATCTTTGAATCCCCTATTTACCACGAAACAATATTGGCAATTACATGCTGATTACGAACAGTGATTCCCGACTCGCCTGAATTCTAGTGGCTTGTGGTTCAAACACGGATACGGGGTATCAGGATTTCGTCGCATTTGCTGACACGACGATGCGAGAAACAGGTAGAAAACCAAGCTGTAACGCAGACCTTCCACAATCACCCAGAAGGCCTTGGCCACGAAAATCCGCCACAATCGGCCACGCTGCTACCTCTCGCATCAGTCGCAAACAACTCTGGCGGCAATTGCAGGCACCCCCTAGAATAAGAGGAATTGCTATCAGAAGCGGGCATCGACGTCGCACGAACGCGGCGCGGGCGCATAAAGCTCAAGCCTTCGGGGGCTTCCTGTTCAGTCTTCTCTGCCCTGGTCGTCGTCAGTGTTTTCCCCATAAGGCGTATCGGGACCACTGCTTGTCTTGCCCACACGCATCGGTGAACAAGGGCAGGCGGTCTTGCGACGTCTCCAGTTTCACTTGAGGTCAACGGCTGATCTGCAGTACAATCTTCAGCTGGAACCAGCAAGGCATTCCAACCAGATTCACACGAATTGGGCGAACAGCCATTCACGGCGAGGCGAATGCTGTACACAGCCGCTGCCAGCCTTGTAGAAAAATCGAGATCTTGAAATGCCGACAACAGACGATAGCCGTACTGTCTTTAACCGTGTTGTTCAGACACGTGTATCGGCAGCAAGCATGCGACGGTCATGCAGTATTCTGATTCTATCTATTTTCCTGGCGGGTTACTGCACGCCATTGCAGGCCGACGAAACACCCGGCTCGAGCGATCGCAAAGCGTCGCCACGGAACATTTCGCGGTGGATCCGCGACTTGGACGCGGACAGGTACATCGTTCGCCGGACAGCCACGGAAAATCTGATTGGAGCCGGAAAAGCAGCCGTGGAACCGGTAGCCAAGGCACTGGTCGATGCCAATCTTGAAGTGTCAACACTTGGAATTCTCGTACTTCGAGAACTGGCAATGAATGGCGACATCCGCACCGAGAAGGCTGCGGAAGCGAGCTTACAGGAACTGGCCAAAACCAAGGTGGCATCGGCATCTCGCTTAGCACGCGAGTCGCTTGTTGCTTTGGCAGGCGTCCGCCAACGGCGTGCCCTGAAGAAATTGCGTGAACTGGGCGCTAAGATCGAATCGTCATCCGTGCTTACCGGATTCCAGCAGACAAACTACCTGGCTTTACGCTTCGGCTCGGCATGGCAGGGCCAGATCGAAGACCTGGAACGTCTGAAGTGGCTGGGCGGTATTCAGGAAGTCTCGTTTGATGGCCAACGGTTTACCGACGCGTGGATTCGCCCCGTACGTTACTTGCCCGATCTGCAACGATTGGTCATCAGGCATGCTGGAATAACTGACTCGGGGCTCCAAGTCATCCGCACCCTGAAAGACCTGCAGGCCGTCGATTTAATGTACACACCAATAACAGATACTGGTCTGAAAGAACTTCAGCATGCTACGAAACTTCGACGGGTCCGCGCCTACGGCACACGTATCACACCGGCCGGAGTTGACGACCTGAAGAAAACACTGGCCCAAGTCGAAATCGATTACAAAAGAGGCGCTTTTCTTGGCGTTCGGTGCCAGCAAGCACCTGGCCCGTGCGACGTAACGATGGTCACACCCAATTCCGCAGCGGCAAAAGCGGGCGTTCAAACGGGGGACACCCTCGTTCAGTTTGCGGGACATGCCGTACACAGTTTCGAAGATCTCAGACAGCTGATTGCGGAACGTCAGGTTGGCGACACGGTCACGATCCAGGTTGCCCGTGGCGGCCAACGCATTTCGACCCAACTCCACCCTCGAAAGGGAAATCCCCTTGGTCTACAAGCCAAGCCCCACCCTTTCGGATGTCAAGTCGTTCGGACGGATAAAGGAAGTGCTGCCGCAGAGGCCGGACTTCGCCCAGATGATATCATCTTTCAAATGAACCAAGATCGCGTCACTGATTTCGAGTCGATAACGAAACTGCTTACCCAACATCAAGCTGATCAACCGGTCGCAATCCGATTCGGCCGAGCCGTCAAGGTGGTGCCCCTGAAAGTAACGTTCGGCGAGTGGCAAGAATAGCTGTGTCGGCCCTTCGGGCCTGGTGGGATTTGGTGGATCTGTTTCGGGGCCTGACGGCCCCGCCTGGGGCTGTACCGTCCCTTCGGGACTGGGAGAAGAGGCCTGGGCTGGTGGAATCCTGTGTCATCCCTTCGGAACTGGGGGAAGGATCTGTTTCGAGGCAATCCTCGGCCTGGAGAAGCAGTGCTTGGCCCGGAGCCCGAAGGGCTCATACAACCCCAGCCGGTGTCGTAAGGCACCGGA
>JAJSAJ010000745.1 GCA_024274855.1 Planctomycetota bacterium
ATCAAACATCGGGCGTGCTCGGGGCAACCGCCACGTCCTATTTTGCGTTGCACCAATTCGATCGCACCACGGAACTGCTCGAGCAAGCGAAGAAAAACAACATGTTGCCTCCGCAGCTGGAACCAATGGTTGCGCAAGTAAAACAATACAAAGAATACTGGACCAAGGAACAGGAGACTCGTAAGAAAGAGGCCCAAGCAAACGATCTACCACGCGTCAAGCTGACGACGAACAAGGGTGAAATCGTGCTCGAGTTATTCGAAAACGAAGCGCCGGAGACCGTGGCAAACTTCATCAGCCTGGTCAAGAGCGGCTACTACGATGGACTTACTTTCCATCGCGTCTTGCCTGGCTTTATGGCTCAGGCCGGGTGCCCGGTCGGCGATGGCTCGGGAGGCCCTGGCTATACCATCTACGATGAATGCCGAAAACCCAATGCCCGCATGCACTTTCGCGGCAGTCTCAGCATGGCCAAGACGCAAGCCCCCGATTCCGGTGGCTCGCAGTTCTTTATCACGTTCCGACCGACTCCGAATCTGAACGGGAAACACACCGTCTTCGGACGCGTGCTCTCCGGGATGGATGTTGTCGACAAAATCCAACGTCGAAACCCCGACGCGGAGAAAGGCGATTTGCCGGAACCAGATACGATTATCAAAGCGGAAGTCCTGCGGAAACGCGACCACGAGTATCTGCCGCACAAGGTTGAGTAGCCCTCAAGGGCACGCTTGCCACACGATGATGGACTAGCCGTGTGACCACCTCGTAAGCCGCTCGTTCAGCCTGGACGAGCGGCTTTTTTGAGGCCCGTTCGTCATCGGCTCTATCGTGCCCAAGCCATCCAGGCCCGGCCCGCACACGTCCGGCCGGTGCCGTGCCGTTAACGGCTCCAGGGGCCTTGATCGTAAACGGACCCGCTCACCTGGGCAGTAGTTTCGGGCGATAGTTTCGGGCCGACCACGTGACACGCAAAGCGGCCTCGTCGTTTGGCGACGCCAGCCGCAGGCCCTAGCATTGCGATTACTAATACAGTATAATGGCCGCATTCCCATGCCTAATGCCTCTTTTCCATCGCCAATGGGGCGGGCGGGTGTTTATTCTCACCGTCGCTCGCTGTGAAGCAGCAACTGCTTTGCGGCAGCATGAAATCGGGTAGCCGTTTACGCCGCTGGGGTCTGACGCAATTTCCGGCGGAGAAAGCGTTTCTTTACACGAACACATTTTGTCGCCGAAAATGGGTCTGCCCCCTTGGAAGCGAGCCGAATTGTTGACGAAGTGGAGCGACCATCGGGAGCGGGCCAACCCCGCTCGAAATTGGTTGGCGGCCCGGCCGCCCAGTGGAATGTGGCGGTGCGGAGTGGCGAAATCGGGTTGCGACCGTGCATGGGGCACCCGAGTGATAGCGGGCAAGCGGGGTCCGTGCTTTGAGTTTCCGGTGCGGGGGTTGATACCATCGCGACAAACAAAATGCAGTTGAAGAGTTTAAAAGTGTTTTGCGACGTTGTGGCACGTCACAGTTTTTCGCGGGCCGCAAGTGACAACGGGATGACACAATCGGGTGCGAGTCAAATCGTCCACCATTTGGAGCAGTACTTGGGAGTCAAGTTGATCGACCGGTCAACACGTCCTTTATCACTGACACCAGAGGGGCGAACGTATTACGAGGGCAGTCGCGACCTGGTCCGAAAACTGTACGCACTGGAAGATCGTGTTCGAACGTTACGAAACCAGTTTGAAGGTCGAGTCCACGTTGCGTCCATTTACTCGGTTGGTCTGAGTCACTTGAACCAATGTGTTCGCGAATTTCTGGGGCGCTATCCAAAAGCGCGCATACAGATCGAGTATCAGCACTCGCATCGCGTACGTAAGTTGGTCGAGTCGGGACGGGTCGATCTGGGATTGATCAGTTATCCGAAACCTTCTCGAACGGTGAAGTCCTACACATGGCGTTGCGAGCCGATGGTGGTTTGTTGTGCTCCGGAGCATCCGTTGGCGGCCTTTCACGAGGTGCGTGCGGGCCAACTCGATTCGCTGGAGATGGTCAGTTTCGACCGCGACTTGCAGATCCGCCGCGAGATTGATCGTGCGTTTGCCGGCAAGGGGATTCGTGTTCCGATCGCGATGGAGTTCGACAACATCGAGACTTTGAAGCGGGCAGTTGAAATCAACATCGGCTTCAGTTTATTACCGGAGCCGACGATTCGTCGTGAGGTGCAGCTTGGCTCCCTTGTTGCCCGTCGGCTGATCGACCTTGAGATGGTACGGCCATTGGGTATCATCTATCGTCCAGGCAGCGACTTGGGCGATACGGTACACGGTTTCATTCAGTTTTTGCTTACGTTGGCTGGCTCGAATCACCCCGACGATTCGTTGGCCGGCTAGGTGAGGTCGTCGGATGGCGACCAGTCGGTCGGCACGGATACCGACTGTGTTCGGTCAGACGGATCGCGTGTATAAGTCGAGTGTATGCCACGGCATTGCGGCGATCCTCCTTTAGCTGCTAGACTGATTCACCCATGGGGCAAGCCCATGGGGGTCTGTACGTGGAAGAGTGCGATTAGAAAGTGTTTCAGCCTGTCAGGAGACTCTCGGCGAGGGTCTCCAGCTTCGCGTGCTTTCGCGTATCGTGTTGGTTTTGTGACAGGTTCTTAGCAAGATCGAGCGACCAGTGGATACGGGCCCCGGTGGGTCTGGGGTGGTCGTTTCGGTTCACGTGGCGGCCAGGCCGCTCTGTGTGGTTTGGCAGTGTGAAGGAAGGCCGCAATGACAATTGGTAGCTCACCGCAACGCGATTTGTACGATCCGAACTTCGAGCATGACAGCTGTGGTGTTGGATTTGTTGCCCATATCAAGGGTCGTCCCAGTCATCAGATTCTGTTGGACGCAGACCAGATTCTGAGAAACATGGATCACCGTGGGGCCTGCGGATGCGAACCGAACACGGGTGATGGGGCCGGCATTCTAACCGCATTGCCTCATGCATTTCTCGCGAAGGTAGCCAGTTCCGATTTGGATACCGAGCTCCCGCCGGCGGGTCAATTCGGAGCCGGCCTGGTTTTTTTACCGAAAATCGCTACGGAGCGTGAGGCGTGCAAACGGGAAGTCGAGCGAATCATTGTCGAGCAGGGGCAGCATCTCGTGGGATGGCGAGACGTTCCGGTCGCTACCGATAAGGCCGACGTCGGTCCCAGTGCCCGCGCGACAGAGCCACGCATTCAGCAGCTGTTTGTCGCGTCGAACCAGGGCTTGGAGGGCGATGCTCTGGAACGTCAACTCTACTTGATCCGAAAGCAAGCCAGCCACCGGCTTCGAAACGACACAAGTTTGACGCAAGCCAAACTGTTCTACATTTGCAGTCTTTCAACAAAAGTCATTATCTACAAGGGAATGCTGACGCCCGATCAGCTGCTGCCTTACTATCCAGATCTGGCCGATCCCGACTTCGAAACGCATCTGGCCATGGTCCATTCGCGTTTTTCAACCAATACGTTTCCCAGTTGGGACCGAGCACAGCCCAACCGATTCATGTGCCACAATGGCGAGATCAACACGCTCCGAGGGAACATCAATTGGATGCGGGCTCGCGAAGGCGTTGTTCGCAGCCAGTTGTTCGGTGATCAACTGGCCAAGTTGTTTCCCGTGGTCGAACCTGACTGCTCCGATTCCGGTACCTTCGACAACGTGTTGGAATTCCTCTTGATGACCGGGCGCACACTTCAGGAATCGATCATGATGATGATTCCCGAGGCATGGCAAAAACACAAGGCGATGCCCCGAAGCAAGCGTGCGTTTTATGAATACCACAGCTGCTTGATGGAACCGTGGGACGGCCCCGCCTCAATTGCTTTTACCGATGGCCGGTACGTGGGCGCGGTCCTTGACCGGAATGGATTAAGGCCGAGTCGCTACTATCTGACGCACGACGATCGGGTCATCATGGCCAGCGAAGTGGGCGTCTTGCCGGTCGAACCGAAGAATGTCAAAGCCAAGGGACGGCTGCAGCCTGGACGCATGTTCCTGGTCGACTTCGAACAGGGCCGGCTTGTCGCCGACGACGAGCTGAAGACTGAGTTTTCCAAGCGAAAGCCGTACGGCGATTGGCTGCATGCGAATCGTATCGAATTGAGTTCCCTTCATCCGGGGAGTCAGCCACACCGTTTTGATCCCGAAACATTGACACAGCGCATGCAGGCGTTTGGGTACACGCTCGAAACCATGAAGTTCATGCTGCTGCCGTTGATCACTCAACAGCGAGATCCGGTCGGGTCGATGGGCAACGACTCGTCACTTGCCTGTCTGAGCGATCAGCCGCGCATGGTCTACGACTATTTTCGGCAGTTGTTTGCGCAGGTCACGAATCCGGCGATCGATTCGATTCGAGAAGAGATCATCATGTCGTTGGACTGTTATGTCGGGCCGGAGGCTAATCTGTTGGATCCGGCGCCGGTAAACTGTCAGCGTCTGCGCATTCCGCATCCAATTATGACCAATCAGGAACTCGCCTCGTTGAAGACAATGAATCAGCGTGGTTGGCGGACGAAGACGATCGACATAACCTTTCCGCGAACCGACGGCAAGGACGGCCTTGTTGCGACGCTTGATCGTGTCTGCGCGGAGGCCGAGCAGGCTATTGACGACGGTTGCACGATTGTTGTTTTGTACGACCGGAACATGGACTACGACCGCGTGGCCGTCAGTGCGTTGCTTGCATGCGGCGCCGTGCATCATCATTTGATACGTCGCGTGAAGCGAACACGAATCGGTATCGTATTGGAGACGGGTGAAGCGCGCGAGGTCCACCACCACTGTTTGCTGGTCGGCTACGGAGCGGATGCAATCAATCCCTATCTGGCGTTCGAGGCTCTTTGGCAAGCGAGGCGGGAAGGGTATTTGTCGCCAACCGAGTTTGAAAGTGACGAGAAGATCGTCGCACGTTACCGCAAAGGGGTAGCCAAGGGCATGCTGAAGGTCATGGCCAAAATGGGCATCTCAACACTCCGCTCGTACAAAGGTGCTCAAATTTTCGAGGCACTTGGCCTGAAGGACAAGATCGTCGATCGATGCTTCGCCGGGACTCCGAGCCGCGTTCAAGGTGTCGATTTCGACGTACTGGCCACGGAAATGTTCCGCCGACACTCGCTCGGGTATCCGAAACGGATTTCAGACCGGTCGCTAACATTGCCCAATCCGGGCGAGTTCTATTGGCGGGCGTCTGGCGAGCGACACATGTGGGATCCGGTGACAATCGCTAACTTGCAGCAGGCCGCTCGAACGAGGGACCGGGACGCATACGGCCGATTTGCCGACCATGTCAACCAGGACGCGGAAGCACGGTGTACGCTGCGTGGGTTGTTCCGCTTTCGCGAGGACGCGACGAGGAAGCCGATCACGTTGGAGGATGTCGAGCCGGCATGGAAGATCGTCAGGCGTTTCTGTACTGGGGCGATGAGTTTTGGTTCGATTTCCGCGGAAGCGCACGGCTCGTTGGCAATCGCCATGAATCGACTCGGAGGCAAGAGTAACACGGGAGAAGGCGGGGAAGATCCTGAGCGTTTCGAGCCGCTGCCGAACGGAGATTCGCGCCGCTCGGCAATCAAGCAGGTTGCGTCGGGCCGATTTGGTGTCACGATCTGGTATCTCTCGAACTCGGATGAAATACAAATCAAGATCGCCCAGGGAGCGAAGCCGGGCGAAGGGGGCGAACTGCCCGGCCGAAAGGTGGACGAGAAGATCGCAAGGATCCGGTTCTCCACGCCAGGCGTCGGATTGATCAGCCCGCCGCCGCACCATGATATCTACTCGATCGAAGACCTCGCTCAGCTGATCCATGACCTTAAGAATGCCAACCCATCGGCTCGTATCAGTGTCAAACTCGTCTCTGAAGTGGGGGTCGGCACGGTCGCGGCGGGCGTGGCCAAGGCCCACGCGGAGCATATTCTGATTTCAGGAGCCGGTGGAGGGACGGGCGCTTCGCCGTTGACCAGTATCAAGCATGCCGGTCTGCCCTGGGAGCTGGGGATTGCCGAGACGCACCAAACGCTTGTCAGGAACGATCTGCGCAGCCGTGTCGTTTTGCAGACTGACGGCGGGCTGAAAACAGGGCGTGATGTCGTGATTGCGGCGTTGCTCGGTGCCGAAGAGATGGGATTCTCCACGGGGCCCTTGATTGCACTCGGTTGCCTGATGATGCGCAAGTGCCACATGAACACATGTCCTGTCGGCATCGCGACCCAGGACCCCGTGCTGAGAAAGAAATTTCGCGGTAAACCGATCCATGTTGTCAACTACCTCATGATGGTTGCCGAAGAGGCACGCGAGATCATGGCCAGACTGGGATTTCGAACGATTAACGAGATGATCGGTCGCGCCGATGTCCTTGTGGCGGATGATGCGATTCGGCACTGGAAAACGGACGGCCTCGACCTGACCTCGCTGCTGGCACCGGCCCAAAAACCCCACGACGACGTCGAGGTGTGCTGCTGCAGGAAGCAGGACCATGGGTTGCAACATGCCCTGGACAACCGCTTGTTGGAATTGGCCGAACCGGCGATCGAGCGTGGTGAATCGGTCGAAATCGATCTGCCGATCATCAACACGAATCGTACCGTCGGCACGATCCTGAGTCACCACCTGGTAAAGCAATGGGGTGAATCAGGGTTGGATGATGATACGATCGATATTCGACTTCACGGCTCGGCCGGCCAGAGTTTTGGTGCATTTCTGGCTCGTGGAATCAGGCTGGAACTGAGTGGTGATGCGAACGATTACGTTGGCAAAGGGCTCTCCGGAGGACGCATCATTGTCTATCCGCCACCGGAAAGCACCTTTATTCCGGAGGACAACATTCTGGTCGGGAACGTGGTCTTGTATGGCGCCACGGCGGGCCAGGCCTTCTTTCGGGGACGAGCGGCCGAACGGTTCTGTGTCCGCAACAGCGGCGCATGGGCCGTCGTCGAAGGAG
>JAJSAJ010000746.1 GCA_024274855.1 Planctomycetota bacterium
GGCACGTACCATGGTGCTCATTAACCTGGATTGCACTGTCCAACAGCCCACGGGGGCATTGAGGTTTATCCGGCGGTTATTTTCTTTCATCGTGGCGACGAACCTCCCGATGGCGCGGGGCTGCCTCCGCTAGAACCACTTGCGGATGCGGCTTCCGCCCCACCAGACGAGTCGGCTGTTTGCTCGTCCTCTCCGGCGCCTTCTTCGCCTGCCATTTCCAACTCGCTTTCAAACTGAGGGTCGACCATCCACCGCGCGAGTGAAAACGACACGGGAACAAGTTCTGCTGCTTGTTCCTTGCGAACCGTTACAAGAAGTGCCAACATACCTTCCTGCGAGCTCGAATCCGCCTGAATCGAATAGACCCAGGGTTCCCCGTTCTCATCCTGCATCACGCCTTCCATCGTTTCCGCGGGGGTGATTCCCGCTGTAATCTCCGCCAACATCGAATCGCAAAGCCGCTGCGCATTCGCCATCTCGCGGGCCGCCCGCGCACAACGAGACCCGGCACTGACAAGCTGTCCCAGAACGGTCAGGGCACCGCCCAGAATTGCCAACGCGAGAATCACTTCAAGCAACGACATCGCACGTCGCGTACTGGCCGGCTTGACATGTTCTCTTTTTCGTCGTGACGCCATCATGTTAATCACCCGCCACGTTACTTGCTTGTTGATCGCAAGGTTTGAAGTTTCGGCACGATCCCCGAAAACAACGCACTCGACGAAGTCGCCAGATCCACGAAAAACGATTTGCACCGAGATGGTCGACTCTTCGCCCAACGGCAACCAACTCTTAACAATCAACGCATAACCGGCAAACTACTGCCTCAGTTGCTCAAGTTGCTGGTACTCTTCAACCGACATCAACGGACTGACTTTCGCGGTTCCGGTCAGGCTGCGCAAACTCACCTCGACGCACATTTGCCGCTTATTCGTCAAGCAAATTCGTGCGTCTGATGTCGTGCCGTCCGGATAGAAAAGGATGGGAGCCACTTCGCCCGTGTCTGGGGCGACGGCTCCCTGGGTGTCCTGCTGAATCTGCACGGCCCGACTATCCGCTTCAACGCTACCGGCAACAAACACAACCTCCGCCGGTAAGGTGTGTGGTTTGGCTGCGGCCGCATCAACCGCGGCAACATCCGCCTGCCCGATCGGAGTCGCCTGCCCGACCGCCGACGACAGTCCAGCCGACGAGTTCCGTGTCGACTCGGAATGCCGTGCGTCGGCCTCCAACCATTCTTGCCCCGTGAAGTACGGCTCCACGTTAAAGGTACTTCCCCCGGGCTCGCAACGAAACATCAAGATCTGACCGGTCTTCATGGCACGGATACATGCCTTGTTCCACTCAACACGCACCTGTTCGCCCGCCATTCGCAGCCGCTGATTGTCGAACGCGTGTTGCATTGCCGGGAGGGACATCGCACCGATAACAACCATCAAGGCAAGGACGAGCATCAGTTCCAGGAGCGTCATGCCTCGTGGGACGCGCGATCGGCGCAGCGCCACCCGAGCGGGCCGCGATGCAGCCCGCTCTCCTGGCCCGCGAATCGACACGATTGACATCTGCTTGCTCCATTCCGATAGCCATGAAACACGCGACGAAGTCAGGAGTTCCGTGGATCGAAAACCGACAACGAACCGCGAATGGCCGCGAGCCCGTTACAGACCGTTGATGCGAGTCCCCGGGACTCGAATCAACCCGAGACCGTACCGATGTCGTCATCCGTACCGGGTTGGCCATCGGGGCCGGCGGAATAGATTCGATATTGGCTTGGACTCAATAGCTCGTAAATATACGCATTTCCCCAGGGGTCCGGGGGAATGTCCTTTTTCAGGTAGGGGCCTTCCCACTTCGAGGGATCAACCAGATCCGGCGGCGGCTGGCGAAGTGCCTGCAGCCCCTGCTCGGTTCGTGGATACTCGCCCATGGCAGCCTGATAGACATCAAGGGGCATCTCCAGAGCGTTGACTTGTGCCTGGGCCGCTTTCTTCTTACTACTCGCGAAAATCCCCGAGAAGTTCGCGACGACCAGAGTTCCCAGGATGACGAGAATGGCCAGCACCAACAGCACTTCCATCAGCGTAAAAGCCTGGCGTTTGGTCCCGCGCCGCATGCGCCGGCGAGACGAGTAACATCGTTTCATCGTTTTTCTTTCTCCCTAATGTGGCACGGCCACAACCAAAAACAAACTCGTATCGTACGGATTTGGTCATCGGCGGCTATATCGTGCTGCTCATCTTGATCACTGGCAGCAATAGAGCAATCACGACAAACAGGACCGCACCGGCCAAGATCAACAACAGAATTGGCTCCAACAACCGAACGGCCAGGTCGAGTCGACGCGCCGTTCGCTTTTCCAGCCCATCGGCAATCTCGATCAGGACGTTGTCCAGTGTGTTCGACTCTTCCGCAACACTGATCATCTCGACCACCGTCGGCGGAAAGTGACCGGACGCTCTCAACGGAGTCGCCAAGGACTCGCCAGACGATATGTTCTCCGAAGCGTTTTCGATCGCTTCGGATAAGATGCGATTACCGGCCGCTTCGCGACTGATATCAAGCGACTTCAAGATCGGCACGCCGTTTCGAAGCAACGTACCGAGTACTCGGCAAAAGCGAGCGACGGCCAGATTCAGGAAAACCGGGCCCAGCAACGGTAGCTTCAGCTTGATGCGATCGCGTAGCCGATGTCCTTCTTCCGTGGCCAAATGTCGTTTCAACAGTACGCCAACGACCACCAGGCCGGGCAGCAAGAACAATCCCCAACCCTGCAACGCGCTGCTGAACGCAAGCAGCCAATCGGTCAACACGGGCAGCTCGCCCCGATCACGAAGTGTCTGAAATAACTCGCCAAATTTGGGGACGAAGAAAACAACCAAACAGAACACGATCGTGCTGCCAACCACGCCCAAGAACACCGGGTAGGCCAACGCACCTGTTGTACGACTCTTCAGATCCTCTTGCTGCTCAGTGAATTGGGCAACGCGCTCCAGCGCTTCTTCAAGGAATCCTCCTTCACCACCGGCTCGCACCATGTTGACGGCCATCTCATTGAAGACACGCGGATACCGTCCCATCGCCTCACCAAGCGCCTCGCCTTGCTCAACCCGTTCACGCACTTCCCCCAAGACCCGATTTAGCGTCTGGTTCGATGCTTGCTTCCGTAAGACGTCGATTGATCGCAGCAATGGGACGCCACTGCGAAGCAAGGATGCCATTTGCGCATAGGTGATGGCCATCACCTGGCCCTTAACTCGGCTACGCGAAAAACGGGCCGACCTTTCCGCACTGCTCACTTCGATCGGAAAGAGCGACTTACCGGCAAGAATACTCAACACCTCGCGGGAACTCGAGGCACTGATTGTGCCACTCACTCGCTGACCCGTCGCGTCACGTGCTACGTATGCAAATTCTTGCATGGTTATCCCAGATACTCACGGCCGTCAGCCGTTTAGACGACACGGGGAATCTTCCTTCGCGACTGCTTCGCCAGCAGCTGATGATCCCCCTTGGTCGTGCGGTTTATTTCATCAACGGTGGTCACCCCGTGCAACACTTTCAGCCAGCCATCTTCGCGCAGTGTGCGCATCCCCTGCTTGATTGCTGCCTGGCCGATCGCCCAGGTGCTGGCCCGGTCATGAGCCAACTGGCGGATCGCATCATCGGTGATCAACAATTCGTAAATTCCCAACCGGCCGCTATAACCAATGTGGCGGCAATCTCGACACCCTGTCTTGCGGAATAAGGGCTGCCCATCAAGCAACTCGACCGGAAAATCCCCGGGCAAATCGTCGGAATCCGGATAGTATGCCTCTTTGCAATGCGGGCAGAGCCGGCGAACAAGCCGCTGAGCCATCACCGCCTCAACCGTGCTCGCCACTAAGAATGGCTCGACTCCCATGTCCCCCAACCGGGTGTACGCACCAGCCGCGTCGTTCGTGTGCAAGGTGCTGAACACCAAGTGCCCGGTTAACGAAGCCTGGATCGCGTTTTCCGCAGTCTCCAGATCGCGGATTTCACCGATCAAGACGATGTCGGGATCGTGCCGTAAGATGCTTCGAAGGGAACTGGAAAACGTCAACCCAATCTTCGGGTGGACCTGAATCTGATTGATGCCTTCTAACTGATATTCAACCGGGTCTTCCGTTGTAATGATCTTGACGTCCGGTTGGTTGATCTCGAGCAGTGCACTGTACAAAGTCGTCGTCTTGCCGGAGCCGGTTGGGCCGGTTACCAAGACGATCCCATGAGGCATCCGAATCAGATCAGCAAACGTCGCGTACGTGTCGGGCTCCATTACCAGTTTTTGAAGATCGAATACCATCGCGCCCTTGTCCAGAATACGCATCACCAGGCCCTCGCCATGGATCATCGGTATTACGGACACCCGCACGTCAATCTCTCGCCCCGACACTCGCAACTTGATTCGCCCGTCCTGCGGAAGCCGTTTCTCCGCAATGTTCAAGCGGGACATGATCTTCAGACGACTGATAATCGCAGCCTGAAAACGATTGATCTCGGGCGGGACCGGCTGCGGCTGCAGCGTACCGTCAATTCGATATCGAATGACCAACCCCGCCTGCTGCGACTCGATGTGCACATCACTCGCGCGTGACTCAATCGCCTCGAGCAGAATTTCGTTGACTAACCGAACCACCGAGGCTTCCTGAGCCATCTCGGATAACTCGGATCCGTCCGTCTCGATGTCATCGAGCAGCTCGACCTCGCCCTCGTCGGCGGCCTGCTCGAGCAGGCCGTCAATCGTCTCGCTCCAGACGCCCAAGTGCTTCTTGATCAGCTTGGATATTTCGGTGCGGCTGGCCAGGACCGGCACCACCGACAATCCAGTCGCCGCACTGACCTCGTCGATCGGGTAAAGATCAAACGGGTCCGCGGTGGCCACCACCAATTGCCCATCGGTTCGTCGGATCGGGAAGAGCGTCTGGCGGTGAATCAGCTTATGCGGAAAACCATCCAACAGCGACAAATCGACGTCGACATCGCGCAAATCAACAAACTCAAGGCCGATTTCCTCGCCTAGTACGCGCAAGGCATCCGCTTCCTTGATCAACCCCAACGCCACGGCTTTGTCGATCAGGGACGTACCGTCCCCATTGCCGTTGCGCAGCTGCGCCAACTGGCGATCATCCAACAGACCACGGCGAACCAGGATAGCTCCGGCTTCCATTCTCAATCACCTTTCCACAACACGCGAATCGCCTCAATAGGCTGATCGTGGAACCCGATTGACACGCTCGTCCACTCGGGCCTCGGTTGAAATGCCTGCTCCACTCCGCTCGTCCAACCCAACCGAGCGGGCGGGATGCGGCAACCGTCCGAGTCCAATGCGGTGGGCACCCACTGAACGCCATCGTCAATCGGCTGGCGCCCCCTCTTTTGGCACCCGATTTGCGCACACATCACGCGTCCAAGGCAAACCCGCGTCATCGTCTTCGGGCAAAACTGGTTCCTTCCGTCCGCAAGGGTCCGGAAGGAACCGCCCTAATCCATTCTAGACGGCACGCCAAATTGGCAAACCCATAATCTGCCCAACGGGCGTGCAGCCGGTCGAACAACTGCCGCTTGTGCGGAATCTCGCAACAACAAGCCCGTATGACTAAGGGAAAACACTAAGGGAATCCCTAACCCAAAGCGGTCGGTCGCTTTTTCGTTCACCGTTGGTGTTACCACCAACGGTGAACTTGCCAAATACATCCCGCAATGTGCGGATGGTCCAATAAAAAACTCAACGGCGCGGCCCACCGCCACGACCGCCTCGAGATGCGGGCTGCGGGAAGTCGAACGGCTCGCCGACCATTTTTTTGAATGCTTCCCTCTGTGGAGGGGTGAGTGTTTCGAGCAGCTTATCCTGCGCTTCCTTACGGAGCTTCACAATCTTGTCGCGAAGTTCCTTTTCCAATTCCGTTCGTGTCGCCTCAAGCTTGTCGCGTTGTGCGTCGGTTATGTTCAATTCCTTCGTAACTTCCTCGCTAAACAGAGCTGACGTGACCCCCCCTCGCATTCGAACTTGCAGAGCGAGTTGTTTCAGGCGTCTTGACTGGTGAGGCAGGAGAATTCCATCAACTTTCTCTTGCAAATCGTTTCGAATCTTACGGAATAGCTCGGTTCGCTCTTCGCGAGACATGTTCCGATTCTCCCGGAACACCTTCATAAATGTGTCGCGCTGGCCCGAAGCAAGCGTCTTGAGCTCCTGAATCTGATCGTCGTTTAATTCCAGCTCTTTTTGGACCGCTTCCTGCTGCAGCAGGGCGCTGGCCGATCCCCCCATGAATCCCGCTCCACCAGATCCACCGCGCCGACTGCGGCCCTGGGCTTGGGCCGTTTGTGCAACGCACGTCAACACGAGACTGGCCACCACGACAGCAAGAAATCCAACTGATCGGGTCATCTGTTTCTTATCCTTCGAATCATGACTAGTTCCATGTGAGCACCACGCACACACGGCTGACGAACACCCAACGGGGCCGCCCCAATCGCAAGCACCCCCCCGCCTTTGGATGAAAACCATACCACTCTGACAATAGACAAATTGCGTGGTCGTTGGGAGCCGCCACGTCAAATGAGCACCCGTACGACGCTGATCGGTCCCGTTTTCGGCTTCCCGAAAGAACCGTGTGCCCTATCGGGGAACCGAGCGGACCCGCTGGTGAGATCGCGAATAACTGAATAGGCAGAGCGCCAATCATCTGGTACTTGGGACGATCCTCGCTCACAACCGGTTCTGACCATGGCCCATGAACGTTCCGCCCCATGCTCAGAATACGGCCACACAAACTGCATCTCCACCGTATTGAACCCGTGTCAGGGCAGGGGGTTTCGCGAATTCAATAACATTTAAGCCGAGTGTGGCAGGCAGATTTTTCCGGATCAAACGGAACGTATTCATCACCAAACGCATCGAAAGCACCGAGCGGAAGAGAGACGCTCCTTGCCGCATTGCGTATTGGGCTGTTGCGTCTTAGTGCTGAGATGGACTGGAGCAGAAAGCGGGACAAGCGGGTCCGCCGTGCGGTGTTTTGCACTGACCGGGGATACGAAAGTGCACAACGGAAACAGGAAGCACCATGAATCCCAATTGTCCAGAATCCAGGGGGGGCAAGCCGGCGCCGGGCCGTCCACAATACGTGCCGGTGCCGGTTAATCAGCGTCCCCGGCGCGATGACGGACGTCCTCGGCTTGACGAGGGGCGTCCTGAACCACGAGATCGGCTCGACGAACTGCTCGGGCTGCTTCGCACGCCCGACGGGCGTCCCTGCATCATGCTCTGCATGATCCTCGCGCGAACCTCGGGCGGCATCGAGCGGAACGACGAGGGACTTGAGGCGGAGGGGGACGTTGACGAGCGGCTGCTGGTCGGACTTTTCGACTGGCTGGTCGACTGCAGTATCGCCGCCAGCACTTTTTGGACCGCCTCCGGATTCGCCCGTTGCAGCGAGACAACCTGCACTTCTTCGGCCTGATCCAGCCCCGCCTGATCCA
>JAJSAJ010000747.1 GCA_024274855.1 Planctomycetota bacterium
GGTCTCTTCCGTGGTTTGCTCTGCTCTTTCCGCAAACCGACAAACGCCCCCACGCCCCCACATCCCGCTTTGGTTGGTCTACTCCGTCGTTAGAGGGCGACCATGGATGACTCGGCGGCAAAGTCGCCCACTTCCTCGTCCGCACTTACCCGTCCCAGCAGCCAACTGCTGATAAACTGGAACTCGACCATTGCGAACATGGCAACCATCTGCACGCGGTGGCGGGGCCCCTGGTTCTCGGGAAATACGGAATAGAAGGCGATGAAGATCAGCATCACCAGAACCAACAGCCGGCACGTTTGGTTCGCACGCCAAATCTGTACGGTGCCCACCACGGCCGGCACCAGAAATGCCCATTGAAAAAGAGACGGGATCTTCAAAAACGAGCATCCCGGATTAACACTCCACGGCTGTGGCGTCAAAACATAGCGAAACGCCCCGACGATCAGCATGTGGAGATGCAACTGTTGGTCGTAACTGCCGATCTTCAGGTACAACACGAACAACAGCCCCGCGACGACTGGGATCAAAGGATATTTGCGAGGGTCGTCCCACTGCAGCAGCACCCAGAGTCCAACAGCGATAATGATCAGAAATGGCACGTATAGCCGAATTAGAAACAGCAGCAGAAACGAGCCCGCAACACCCAGCAGCGCGACCCAGCTCTTGCGATGCACAAACCGAATGACGCAGTAGAGGCTGATTACCAGAAGCGCTTCGACCACGGTCTCCTTCACATTGATCAGCGACGTCCAGGACAGATAATCCCAATGCAGCATATGGAACACGAGCATACCTTGGCAAAAGGTACGTGACATTCCAGCAAGCCGCAACGTGCCGAATACGATCGCCCCCGTGAAGAACGTCAATGCAATGTTGCAAAACACCGGCGCAAAATAGTATGTGCCGATGATCCACTGAGCGGTCATGTTCCACAAGTAGTAAAGTGTGTGGCGGCTCGCCGCGATCGAAACCAGCTGGTCTCGCCCTTCCGGCTCCAAGACTAGCTCCCAGGGGCGATACCCCAGATCGACCAGGGTGGCCCCCACATCGTAGTACCGGACATCGTCCGATAGAAGCCAGCCGCCGTTGTCGAAAACCGCGCCGAAGTAGATCAAGGGAATCAGGGCCTTAATGGCCGCGATCAACACCGCCGCCCAGACCGGTAAGAATCGGGAAAGGATCACGTACCCGATCACGAACACGGCCAAAGCACAACAGGGCAGAATTACGGGCACTGAAAACATGAAACAGGCACCTAATGTGGCCAACGGCCATAAATAAAGTCGGGTCTGACATCAAACTCGCTCAATGAACCTATTCAATCGGCAGGCACGCGGGTGCGAGTGCCGGCAGACCAGAAACCTACGTCTTTCGGGATAGGCCGGCCAATGCCCGACCTTCACCTGTTGGCATTGGAGTGCACCGCGCAAGCTCAGTTCCAATACCACTCGCTTCAATCGACCGGCCCTGAATCACCTCCATGTATTGGCGAGCGACATTGAGGGCCGAGTGCCGATCGATCAGCCGTTCCCGCGCGGCCGGATCGAGTGGCGTGAACCAGACGTCGTGCCAGTCTTCGAGCCGTTGGACCCAACGGTCGGCCAGGCCGAGCTGCCGCATCATCTGCTCGGTCCCGCCGGGATGTCGTAACACGATCGGCGGACATCCGCACGCAACAGACTCCAAAAGAGCATTCGGCGCGCTTTCATAATCCGAAGCGATAACCAACGCGTCCGCCGCGCGTAACCATCGGTATGGATTCTGCTGGAACCCCATGAACTGGACACGGTCATTAATCCCCAAGTGCCTGGCCTGCTGTTGCAATGCGCCCTTGAGCGGGCCCTGGCCGAGCACCCAGAGCTGGGTGTTTGGATGCCGGTCGATCAGTGCAGGCAGTGCGTCAAGCACTCGATGCGTACCCTTGATCCGCTGCAAGCTGCCCAAAGTGATCAGGTGTGGCCCCGCATCCTGAATCGACTCGGGATGTTCGGAATCGGCCAACCGGTCGATCCGATGGACATCGACCGGGTTCGGCAAGACCACTAATCGATCGCTCGGCAGATGAAACCGAGTGCACAGATCGTGTCGCATGAACTCTGATTGACAGACC
>JAJSAJ010000748.1 GCA_024274855.1 Planctomycetota bacterium
CATTCCAACTCCCTCACCGACATCCAGGACCAAGTGCCGGGCCGTAACACGAGTCGCGGCATTACCGTCGTCGATCACCGAGCCGTTTGGAACTCGCAACATGACATGTTCAAGCGCTTCGATGGATTGGACAACGAAGTCTCCCTGGGCACTGATCAGGTTGACATTTCCAAGTGGAGCCCTGACATCGACTGCTTGCAATCCGTCGACTTCCGTAATCGACACATCGCCGCGTGTGGCAACGGCTTCCAGGAAAGCGACGTCTGTATCGAGTGATATTCCGGCCGCCACGTTTCCGATCGACGTCGCACTCAGGGAGGCTCGTGACGCCTGAATATTCACGTGACCCCCATTTGAATCCAACAGAGCGCCGGTGGTCGAGAATACGGTAACATCGGCCGTCGTTTGAAGACGGCTCAACAAGATGTCTCCGTGTGCTCTCAAGACAATGTCCCCGCCACGTCCTTCGATCAGGGAGTTCGCCGCCATCTGAATGGCGCCGCCCGCATAAAGATGGATGGCTTCGGCTCCATACTGTGTATCGATTCGTCCCGCTTCCGATAGAACCACGTCCCCAACTGCACCGACAAAAACAGATCCTCCACCACTGGTAATCTCGGCATTCAACACGATGTTCTCGGTTGCACCCAAATGGATACGACCGCCCTGGCTGGCAATCGACTCTTCGACAGCCAACAAGCCAATGACGTACAATACGATGCTGCGTTCTGCACGAAGGCCATCCAATTCCGGACTGACGCCACCCACTTGCAAATCACCCCAATTTCGAAGCCAGATTCCGTCTGCGGCAGCATCGGCTTCAATCCGCGTTAAACGCGTCTCAATGGCATTGCTCGCCGCACCGATACTTGCCCCTTTCAGAAGGGCCGTGTCCGCCGTGATATCGACATGCTGATCGCCGGCCGAATCGAGGATAGCGCCCCCTGCCGAAAGATAGACCGAGCCAGACCCAACGTCGATATCGATACCAACGAGCTGGTCCTTTTCCTCGACAAACATGTCACTGTCAGCCGTGCGAACAACGAGACTGAAAGCCTTTGTGTCGATCGCTCCACTGCCCGCACCACCCACGTTGTCTTTGGCCAAGATGGTCACAACCGCGCCGGGGGCGTTCGCTTCGATATCCGGACCGTAACGATCACCCGCATCCACGATACCACCATGGACGGATTCGATGCGAATTGCCTGAGCCGTCTCGTTGTCGGTAACAAGTCGTCCCAACGTCACATCACCGTCCGAATGCACGGCAATCGTTCCGTACCCAGCGTTGACCCAGAATCCATCCGCCATCGTCACCAGACCACCACCCTGGTTGTCGGCGTCACCATCGATCACAACTCCGCCCGCGCCAATCGCCCAAATCGATCCGGTCCCGCTGAACTCGACCCCATCCCGAGCCAGCAATTCCACGGTTCCGCCAACGATGACGTCAGCGTCAAAATAGATCTGATCGGCCTCGATCTTCAGGTCCCCGGCCAAACGAATGTTACCGACAATGGAAACGACGCCTTCACTGCCGAGCTGCGTGCCGCCTGCTCTTACCGACAAACTGGCATTACCGTGCTCACCACTCGCACCGGTGATCGTTACTTGATCAAGACCACGACCACCCGTCGTCGTATCGATCACGACCTGCGAATTGTCGTGGAAATAGAGACTCTCGATCGACGTCCCGCCAACCGTTCCCTGGACAACTAGCGCCGCGTCGCTTGACGTCAATGCATCGAACCCATCGAAAATCACCAAGACGTCATTGCCTGTCGCCGTGACCGGAACGACCAAAGACGTCGTCTGCATGCCTGTTATGTCAACTGCCTCAACATGTGTGAAATCG
>JAJSAJ010000749.1 GCA_024274855.1 Planctomycetota bacterium
CGGTCGACCACGACGACCAGATGAGTCCATTTGCCCTCCGGGATCGATCCGGATGGCCGGTTCCCGCATGAGGCCTTGTTCTCGTCCACCATTTCCAAGAACGGCTTGCCGTCAGTCGTGATGTTCAGATTCCACCATGTGTGCGGGTACCGGTTCTTGCTCATGAACCGGCGCCGCGCATCGTTGGTGGCGATCGCGAGCTTTGTCGGACAGACCCAAAGTTCGATAGAGAAATCCGAGACGCCGAACCGCAGTGTCGGATTGTCGGGGACGACCACGACGCTGGACGCCGGTTCGCAAAAGAGGGCGGATCCGAACTCGCCTTCGGCCCATCTGGCCCAGACGTCGCCGTAGTTCTCATTGCCGGAACTGTCCTCGGCGACGCACCCGCCGGCTTCGTCGAATTTCCAATAACCGATTAGCATCTGGTCGTTGCCCGGTTTGCGCGGCTTGTGCTTGGCGCGTCGGCGCTTGGGACGGCGCTTTGGCGGCTTCTGAAGCTGCTCCGGCGTGCCGAGTTTCAGATTGTCGAGATAGAACACGGTCGCCGCGTTGCTTGCGCTCGAGATGCCAAACCAGGTGACTTTCTTGAAGGCTGTGCTGTTGTAGGGAACCTTTGCGACAATGGGCTTGCGATTCGGAACGCTCAGCGTAATCTTGTAATTCTTCGCGGTGCCTTCACCCAATGCGAAAAGGATGTCTACGTGCACCCACTGGCCCAGCGGAATGCGTCCGAGTTTTTGCCTACTCGCGGTTACCGTTCCGTCTGGGGAAACGGAGACGGCAGGGCCGACTAGATAGGGGCTGACGTCCCACTGGCGAACTTCGAGGTCGAAACTGGCCGGCGCGTTCCGGCTGCTGAGCATGTCCCACGACAGTTGCAGCTTGCCCGTCGAGTAAGTCGGATGATAGTAGATGTGCGGCGTCCACCCGCGTGGTTGGCCCGGGATGTCGACAAACTTCAGGCTCTGGCTTCCGGCCGCAGCCGTGTCGTCCGAGACGATAAGTGCCTGTTTTCCGTACTTGACAACCGCCCCTTCCAGTGGAGCCTTTCCCAACACGTCTGCCTCGAAATCGAAGTTCATGACAAACGGAGGCTGTACCGGCGCGGGAATCTCGTTGCGCGGTCGGTTCGGGTACTCTTTCGGCAGGTCGACCCACGGTTTATCGCCGTACAGACCAATCTTGCTGACGTCGATCGGCTTAAAGCCGAGCTTCAACGCCGGCGAATCGTGACGCAGCTGGAAATCGTCGTGTGCGGGATCGACGAACAACGGGTCGGCGACAATCGACTTGGCGTCGTGGCCCTTGACCTTCCAGGTTTCGAAATCCAGGCCCATGAACGTTGGTACACCGGCCGTGCTCCAGTAGACGTTTCTGCCGATCTTCCAGTCATTGTTCTTCCAGACACCGCCGAGCATCTCGCGAATGTCGGCGTACACGATATTGCCTTCTGCAATGTAGTGGCACGGCTTGTCCTCTCGGCATCGCTGAAGCTGTCCCTTACCGCCAAAGGCGAAGATGTTGTTCCGCACGGTATTGTCTTTGCCATAGTGCTGAAACAGTGGGCACGTGCGAACTCGATAGACCAGGTTGTTCTCGATCAAAATATCCGAGCTGCCTTCGTCCGGATAGACGCCCGAGCCATGGGACACGTGGGCATAGCTATAGATGTGATGGATATGGTTGTTGCGCTCTGTCGTTCCGGGCGACACGCCTAGCGTATAGATACCGCCCATGTCACTCAAGCATTCGCCGTTACTGAGGTGGTGAATATGATTGAAGTCCAAGTTATTGTGGTTAGCCGAGCTCGGTGCGAACCCCCACGACCAGCCACAGGAGATTCCAGTGTAATCGAAATTGGAAATCTCATTGTGGGTTATCTTGTTATAGGAGCTTTGTCCGATCCAGACGCCGTGTGCACCGTGAAACAGATGTCCTCCGTTGTGGATAAAGGAGTTGTCGACGACGATGCTCCGTGTGGGCTGCTTCTCGCCGACATGCCAGCCGCCACCGATGTAGACGCCACCACCGCCGAGGTCATGGATGTGGCAGCGTTGGACGACGACGTCTTCACAGCCATCAGCAAACCAGATCGCGTGCGCGCCGGTGTGGGCGATCTCGCAATCCTGGAAGCTTGCGTGGCGCAGTCCGGCCGCCATGATGAGAGCCGTTTGATAGATCTCTCCCTGACCCGAGTTCCGGATACGTCCGAGACTTGCATTGGTGTGCCGAAAGGCAATACTGCGGAAGTGCAGATGCTCGATGGTCTCGTTTTTCGCCGCATCGGCTTTGAAGCTGACCAAGGTCGAGGTGAGGATCGGTGCCACAGCTCGTACGCCCGCCATGGTCTCGCCCGGCAACGGATAGTAGTAAAGCGTGTTTGTCGCCGAGTTCACGTACCATTCACCGGGCTCGTCAAGTGCTTCGAATACGTTCTCGACGTAGTACCGCTGCCGGTGTTCCCATCGACCCATCGGCCATGGTGCCGGCTCGCAGAAGGTGACTTGAGATGCATCCGTGTCCAGGGAGCGGACATGATGGATGGATGTCTCCCAGGAATGGTAAACGACAAAGACGACCTCGCGCAAGTTGTTCCATTTTTTCAAGTCGCCTTGCTTGAAATAGAATCCGCGTGAATTGCTTTTGGAGATGGGGCCGTCGGTGCGCAGGAACTCGCCCTTGTTTGGGAGGCGAGCGCGTGTTCGTCGTTCTCCGTTCACGAAGAGCTGGTTAAATCGCCAGGGCTTGCCTCCCTCCGCAATCGGTACGGTGGCGCGCCACAGCTTTCCGCCGCAACGAGTCTTGCTCTGTGCACTGTCATCAGGTCGCCAACCTTGGATGACGCGGCCACCGCTGATGACCGGCTCCTCACCAGGATAGGCCTGATATGTGATGGGGCAATCTTTGGTTCCGGAATCCGCAGTCGTAAAGACAATCGGCTCGGTCTGTCGATACACGCCTTGCCGAAGAATGACGGTTACGGGCTTGGCCAATCGGCCTGTTGCGGTTTTCGACTCTCGGATAAGGTCCCGAGCCTTTTGGATTGTGGCCAGCGGGCCGTCCGTTCCCGCCGCATTTGGTTTGGAAAGCCGTCCCGACCATGCGTCGTTGCCCGCGGGTGATACATAAAGGATGAAAGAGTCGTTCCGCATCTGGCCGACCCGGGCATTATCGTGTGCCGATGCGTTAGCGCGCCCAAGTATTAGGATACACGCCAGGAGGGTCAGGATGGGACCGGCCGGGCGACAAAGCGTTTGTGTGAGCATGTTGGGAACCTCTCTGACGGATGATGTTCATAAGACGACGCGACGATCGGCCCTCTTGGGGAGTGTGGCGGCTTGACACCGCTTTCCTGTCTCCGACCGGCAGTTCGCTCTGTTCACTCGATTCTGTGACGCCACTGAACAGCAAGCCCAAAGGAAAAACGTAACCATTCACGGAATGTAGGCCGCCGGTTCGCTTCCAAGGGGTCAGACCCATTTTCGGCGACAAAATACGTTCGCGTAAAGAAACGCTGCCTCCGCCGGAAATTGCGTCAGACCCCAGCGGCGTGGGCGGCTACGGAAAAACAGTAGGCAAGCACGGAGTGACTTACTTGAGATCTTCTCGAATACAGTATACACGGGCGGATGTGCGAATGATGATGCGATCACCGGCAATTGCCGGACTGGCCATGCCCATGTCATCGTCGGCCAGCTTGTTGGTGTGCAGCAGCTTGAACTCATCGCCGGCCTTGAGGACAAATGTGACGCCATCCTCATTCAGGCAGAAAACCTTTCCATTGTACGCCCAAGGGCTTGCCGTGAACGCGCGGCCATGTGGAAGTCGCTGCCGATCGTAGATTACGGATCCATCTGATACCCGAAAACACGCGAGGAAACCGCGATCATGCAAGACGTACAACCGATTCTCGAAAACCAGCGTCGTTGGATTGTAAGGGGCCGCCTTCGGAACAGACCACGCGATCCACCGGTTGGTCGACTCGCCGTCGGCTAACGAAATGTCACCGCTGGCGCTCGGCCTCGTCAAGTGAGAACGGTTCGGGTGCGGTGGTTCAGACGCAAGCCGTTAGACCACCATCGACAAAAATAATTTGTCCCGACACGAAATCGGATGCGGCCGATGCCAAAAAGACGGCGGTGCCGATCAGGTCTTCCGGTTTTCCCCACCGGGCTGCCGGCGTACGGGACTTGATCCAAGAATCGAAATCCGGATCATCGGCCAGCGGTTTTGTCAATTCCGTGATGAAGTAACCTGGCCCGATGCCATTCACTTGTACATTGTGCTTCGCCCACTCGGTGGCCATGGCCCTTGTCAGCATCTTCAGCCCGCCCTTGGCTGCCGCGTAGGCGCCTGTTGTCGGTCGTGCCAGCTCGCTCATCAGCGAGCA
>JAJSAJ010000750.1 GCA_024274855.1 Planctomycetota bacterium
CCGAACGGTAACTCGAAGTTGGTTGGGATCGGCCACAAGACAACGGTTGTGCAGCCCACGCTAAGACCGGCTTGCCTGCCCGTTCAGATGCTGGCGACGGACAGGAATGTCCGTCGTACGAATGCGACAATCACTGACTGATTGCCATTGGCGACCCTGCCACCCCGCTCCACATGCCGAATCGGCCCATCGCCTGATCCGGGATGCTCCGACTATAATCGAGCCATCATGGCAATCATCGAACTTCAGGGGCTGGCAAAGTCCTACCGTGTGTATCAGAAGCAGGAGGGCTTGCTTGCATCGTTTCGCGGTCTGCTCCGTCGCCAGTATCAGGAGATTCACGCAGTCCGATGTGTCGACTTGACTGTCCAGCAGGGCGAGTTTGTCGCGTTTCTCGGTCCCAACGGCGCGGGCAAGACAACCACCTTGAAGTTGCTGTCGGGAGTCATTAGCCCATCGGGGGGGGGTGCGCGGGTCATGGGGCACGTTCCCTGGCGTCGCGAGAACAGTTACCGGCGCCGATTCGCTCTGGTCATGGGCCAGAAGAACCAATTGTGGTGGGACCTGCCGGCCCAGGAGTCGTTTCGGCTTCACCAGCAGATCTACCGCATCGCCCCGGAGTCTTTTCAGCGGACTTTGGATGAGCTGACTGATTTGCTAAATGTTGGTTCGTTGGTACGGCAACCGGTACGTGAATTGTCGCTCGGTGAACGCATGAAGATGGAATTGATCGCGGCCATGCTTCATTCGCCCGACGTGTTGTTTTTGGACGAGCCGACGATCGGTCTGGACGTTGTGGCCCAGCACAAGATTCAGCAGTTCTTGAAGTTCTACCAGCAGCAGCGGAAGATCACGATCTTGCTGACCAGCCACTACATGAAGGATGTTGCGGCCTTGTGCCAGCGGGTCGTTATCATCGCCGAGGGCCATATCCAGTACGATGGCTCGCTGGTGGGAATCATTGACCGTTTCAGTGGTGAGAAGGTGGTTACCCTGCAATTTGCCGAGGACCAGGCGATCGATTCCCTCGATCAATACGGCACCGTCCTGGATGCGCAACCTCCGAAGGTGCGGTTGCGCATTGGTCGAAGTGAGGTCCCCAAGGTACTTGCCGCAATCTTGAATCGCTTCACCATCGACGACATCGCGGTTGAGGATCCACCGCTGGAAGACGTGATTGCCAAAGCGTTTTTGCAGGTCGACGATCCGGCGGGCCTGGAATCGCATCCCGATCGTCTTGCATAGCGAAGGAACCGATGTACGAAACAGCTCGCTGCTGGTGGACGATTCTCCGTATCGGGCTCGAAGAACGCCTGGTGTATCGAGGCGACTTTGCTTTGGGCACGCTGATGCGTTTTCTTCCGATCGTTACGCAGGTTTTTCTCTGGTGGGCCATTTTCGATACGATTCAACAGGTACCGGGAGCGCGTAGCGTGTCGGGCGGTGGCGGTGGTGGCGGTGCGGGCGGGGCAGGGGGGGCTACAATCGCCGGTTATACCCTATCGAACATGATTGCATATTACCTGTTGTCGATGGTCAGTCGCGCGTTTTCCAGCATGCCGGGGCTGGCATCGGGGGGCGCATTGCAGATCCGAAACGGCGAGATCAAGAAGTTCCTGGTGCAGCCGGTCGACTTGATGAGCTTCATGCTGGCGAATCGTGTAGCCCACAAGTTGGCCTATTACTCGGTGGCCATTCTGCCATTTGCTCTTGTTTTCTTCTTTTGTCGGGGCTATTTCGTGGACGGTTGGCCGGCGCCGAGTGTTCTGGCGGCCTATGCGGCTTCGTTGCTGATGGGATTCTTACTCGGTTTTTTTCTTGAGTTGAGTATTGGGCTGATCGGGTTCTGGTTTCTCGAGGTTAGCTCGCTGTTGTTTCTGTACATGTTGCTCACTTTCTTCCTTTCCGGCCACATGTTCCCGCTTGACATGCTGCCTCAGCCGTGGCGATATCTGGTAGATTTGTTGCCTTTGAAGTATCTGGCCTATTTTCCGGCAGCCGTATTTCTGGAAAAGGTCACTGGGCCAGATCTTGTGAGAGGATTGTGGATCGAAGCGGCCTGGATCGCTTTCTTCGTCGTTTTCGCGAGGATCATGTACGATCGAGGGGTTCGGCGCTACAGTGGATTCGGAGGTTGAATTGCCGTGAGACGGAGTGCCCACTATCTTCAAGTCCTGCTGACCTTCGCACGGAACAGTTTGATCCGCGATCTTACCTTTCGGACGAACTTCCTGCTGCAGGCTTTCACGGCCACGTCATGGACGCTCATGAATATCGGGTTCTACCTGATCATCTTCCACCATACACCCTCGATCGGTCCGGAGAGCGGATGGGGCAAATACGAGTTCTTTGTGTTCCTGGCGACGACCTGGATCGTCAACAGCCTCCTTCAAACGTTTTTCATGCCGAACGCTCACGAGTTCAGTGAACTGATTCGAACGGGGAACCTGGATTTTGCACTGCTCAAACCGATCGACACCCAGTTTCTGGTCTCTTTTCAGCGAATGGAATGGTCATCCTTGTCCAATGTGGTCACTGGTTTGATTCTGTTGGTGGTTGGTCTTTGGCACTTGACAACGCAGCCAGATAACCCGCTTGTTCTGACTGTTGGTGTGTTCTTGCTGTACACCTTTTATCTGCTATGCGGCGTCACGATACTTTACAGCTTGATGATCTCGTTGGCCGCAACCAGCATCTGGCTGGGGCGCAATCAGACACTCTACGATTTCTGGTTCTACATTACGAACTTTTCTCGGTATCCGATGGAGATTTACCAACGAGGTTGGGGACGCCCTTTGTGGGGCTTCTTCACGTTCGTCGTTCCGGTTCTGCTTGTCATCAACGTGCCGGCCCGAATTCTTGCCCAGCCATTGCGGCCCGGGTCGAGCGTAAGCTTGGCGTTGGCGCTGTTCACCCTGGTGGCTGCTGTCTGCAGTTTGCTGGTGTCACGCTTTGTTTTCGTGAAAGCTCTGGCCAGTTATCGCAGTGCAAGCAGCTGAGTATGATCGATTCGATTTGGGGAACCGTCGATGAATAACGCAAAACAGCAGCCTGGTGATCACGCGAATCGATCGGTCGAACGATCGTCCGAACCACGGCGTTGGGTGCTGGCCAGCTACTTACAGCTTTTTCGTTTACCGAACGTCTTCACGGCGCTGGCCGACGTAATGATGGGCTTTCTATTTGTGCATTCGAGTCTATCGCCGCTCGGTCTGTTTCTGTTTCTGGCTTTGGCATCGGGCCTGCTCTATTTGGCCGGCATGGTATTGAACGATGTATGGGATATCGAGCAAGACGAGCGTGATCGTCCGGAGCGTCCGATTCCTTCCGGTGCGATTGCTTTGACGACCGCACGCCGAATTGGTTTCGGGCTCTGGGCCGCTGGCTTGCTGTGTGGGTGGGCAGCTGGACTGATCGGGTTGGACGAACCGGCTTGGCGTAGCGGTTTGATTGCCACCGCTTTGGCCGGGTGCATACTGCTGTACGATATAGGTCTGAAACACTCGCCCCTTGGGCCGCTGGTGATGGGTACCTGTCGAGCACTGAACGTGTTGTTAGGTATGTCGGCGGCCGTTCTTGTTGGTCCGCTCGGGGTGTTGGGGTTCAGCGCCGTACAGTGGTTGGTGGCCGGCGCGATCGGAACGTATATTGCCGGGGTCACTTGGCTGGCGCGTACGGAATCGCGGACCAGCGGCCGAGGCCTGATTGCCGTGGCGACCTTGGTCATGATGTGCGGAATTGCGTTGTTGGGGCTTGTGCACCGCTGGTTATTGGCCGATGGAATTCGGCCTCGCGTGGACGAGCAAACGTGGTTCCTACTGCTCGGTTTGATAGGTTTTTTCATTGTCCGACGGTGTGCACGGGCGGTATCGAACCCTTCGCCCCAGCGAGTCCAATGGGCTGTAACCACGGCAATCTGGTCATTGATCGTTCTCGATGCGGCGATCGTGTTGCTGACTCGCTATCCCGGTTGGTCGATTCTGATTATTGGCCTGCTGGTTCCCACGGTCGCACTCGGGCAATGGCTGAAATCGACCTGATCCGATCCTGCCCGAGTGGGTTCGTGAGTGCGGCCCTGGTGGGCATTTCTCAAGTCCAGGCAGCCCGAAGAATCCGACCAACCCTCCGACTCGGAAAACGTTCGGGGGGAATTTAGGTTGACATTGCGGTTTACGTCGAGAATGCGGCCATCGGCGGCCGACCCAAGGCGAATAGGTGGCCTAGGGTTTGGTAAAGGAGACGTAAGGACTGTGAATAACTCACTCGAGAAGACGTTCGCCGTATTGACCGACACGCCCAACGAGGCAGCTGTTTCCGTCCTTTTGTCGGCGTTGGATACCAGTGACGCCTTGATTCAAGAGAGCGCCTTGCAAACGCTGCTGCATCGGCGTCGGAGTTGTGGACAACGCGAGCTGCTACAACGTTGGCATACACTTAATGAGCGATGGAAGCGTATTGTCGCCGAGCATCCTCGCCGGATAGCAAACGCGGTCCGGCACGCGATTCTCAGTACCGACACCCAGCTTTGTACCAACGGCTGTGATGCGCTGCTGCGGATTCGCGAATACGAGCTGATGCCGACACTGATCACGGCTTCCCGAGCGCCGGACAATCCGCAAGCCGAGCTGGCCCTGGGGACGCTCTTGCAGCTGGCCGAACTGCTCTACGATGAAATGACCGGGCCGCGAGACCGGAAGCGAGGTCGTGATCCCAGTCGGACGCGGCACTATGTGATTCCCAGCCTCCAGTCGGCCGTCGATCGTTTCGATCTTCACAAACGTCGCTAGATTGTTGAAGCGTTCCTGCTTCTGACGACACGCGAGAATCCCACACTCAAGAACATATTGCGGGATCCCCGGCACAACGCGTATCTGACAGTGGTCGACATCCTGGGCCAAAGTTCACGGCTTGGTATCTTGCGTCTGTTGTTGAACTTCCTGGAAGATGCCGCCGCGCCCTCAACCGCTCTGCAAATAATTGCCCGTCGTCGAGACTTGCCGTTTATCCGCCTGTTGCTGGGACGCGTTGGGCGGGCGCCGACGGAGACCATTTGCAAGAACCTTCGTAAATTGGATTCGATCACCTGGCTGACGGAAAACAGAGCCGTGTTGGACACGCTGTCCGAGCCGGATCAACAGGCGGTTGTCTGCCTGGCCGTCCGTTCCGGGATGAATCGATTGGAGGTTTTCGAGGTACTGAAACATGTGCTTCAGTTCGGACGCGTTGGTGCGAGACAAGATGCGGCCGCCGCATTACCCGATTTTGGTGGAGCGGACGCGGACCAACTTGCCTTGCAAGGGCTCGATGACCCCGATCCGAACGTTCAGGCATTGATGGCTCGCCAACTGCGAGGCCGGCGAATACCCGGTGCGATCGCCCGCCTGATTCAGTTCCTCGACAGCCCGCACCCGGTGATTCGTGACGCAGCTCGTGATTCTCTGCAGGAGTTTAACTTCCAACGCTACCTGGACTCCTTTGAACTGATGGACGAGGATATTCGTTGCAGTACGGGCAAATTGGTCCTCCGGGTCGATCCGGAGGCACTCGACCGCTTGGCCGACGAGCTGAAAGCCCCCTCGCGGACTCGCCGTTTACGTGCCCTGGAAATGGCAAACACGATGCGAGTGGTCGATCGGATCGAATCACTGGTCATTGAGTTGCTAGGTGATGAGGATCATTTCATCCGTGCCGAAGCTGCTGAAACGCTCCAAAGCTGCAACAGTACTCTCGCACGCCAGGCTCTGCGCGGCGCGATGTCCGATCGGAGCGTGGCTGTTCGTGAGGCGGCCGAACTGGCCCTGCAGTCTCTGGCTGCCGGACCCGCCGCACCGACCGGAACCAGCCCGATTACGCCGCCGCTTTCCGGCGGCCTGCACGAGCCAACGCTGCCAACCACGTTGCCACCGATGCCCGAGGCGGGAGTGTGATTGTGGCTCGCCAACCGCTCATTACGACCAAACCAACTTGGGGGACTTCGACCATGTCTTTCGTGCCCGGTCTGCAATGCCACGATCGCTCGCTTGCCCTGCTGTTGAAGCGGCCGGTACATTCTGATTGTTCACACGAACCAGGATTGAGCGAAGCTCGCAACAGCCCCGTTCACAGGGTGGCAACCGTCCTGCCGTGCGGTCTCCTTGTGGCGCAATCGAGCCTCCTGCAGGACATGGGAAGCCGGTTTCAAGCCGGCGGCCACACGGTTTCGTGGGTCCATATCATGTTGCTGGCCGCGACCGCAGTTGCCGTTGTTGGCTTAGCGGCCCTGTTTGCACGACGCATCTCGATTCGTGAAGGCCAAGGATTTCGGAGTTCTCGGAAGCTGTTCCGAGATCTTTGCCGCACACATGACCTGAACTGGCCAACACGCCGGTTGCTACGCCAACTCGCGGCTGCGCACAACCTGCCACAACCGGCCGAGCTGTTTGTCCGTCCCAACTGCTTCCAGTCCGAGTGGGTTGAGCAGTTGCCACAACCGGTACGGGAGCATGTCTTCGAGTTGCGCCATCGGCTGTTTGACTGAGCTCAGGGGCCGAGATCACGGGCCGGACCTTGTTCTTTGTTTCTCAAGAGAAGATGGAGGGCGTTGAATGCGTAGCATGGCCCGGCCACTGTGCATTGAACACGCCGGCGCGATCTACCACGTACTAGCTCGTAGTAATGTGGGCCGAGCAATCTTCTGAGCTGGGGACAGCGTGGGTTCCTGTCTATTTCGTAACGGTTTAGCCGTCTGGCAGCGTTCTGGGATTTCTCTCAGAACCCGGATAGCCAGGCTTTCCGGGAGAGCGAAGCTCCCACTGAGCCGCTTGTTTTGTTGGCTAGAACGGCTCGGCAGGAGCCTCGCCCTCCCGCTGGATCGATCACGTGCCATCTGGCTAAAGTGTTACTCTATTTCTTCCTTTTCCGGCATGCTTCCTTGTCGCACAGTCCCCGAGAATAAAGAAAAAAGTAACACTCTAGCCGTCTGCAGTAGGATTTGTATCTCACTGCTGTTTTTTCGGTTGATCGACCCCAACGGCCTTGTGCCGTTGGTGAGCGAGTCTATTGAGCTAAGAGCAACATGTCACTCCAAGGTCCCGCTCCCTCCCCGCCGCCGCCAAAAGCGGCGGGGAGGGAGCGGGAAGGGGCATTTCACCACATCACGCTAGCTCACGAAACTTATTCACCCATGGGACAAGCCCATGGGGGTCCATTGAGAACCGTTCTCCTCCATTTGGCTAAAGTGTTACAGAAAAAACAGATCTGCCCCTACGTCTTAATCAGACCTGACCCCGCTAGGGTGCATGTTTTCCGGGGATGACTTGCGCCGACCAACCCGGTAAACTTGAGGTTTCGCACGCGAGTCGCTTCAGGAGTATGGAAACACTCGATCATTTCCGAGTCAACTTTTCGCAACCGGCGGGATCGTAGTGATGCGGTCGGTGCGTGCATCGCGTTGGTTCAAGGTCCCACCTCCTGAGCATCTGGATGTTCCGTCGCGTGGTGCCTGAGTTACTGACTCAAGGGATCGTTGAGTTGTTGACAAAGTTCCAGCGACCAACGGGAGCGGGCCATTGGGGCCCCGAACGGTAGCTTGGATTGGGGTGCGGCCCTGCCGCCTTGTGGATTAGCGGTTTTGCCATGTCGGATCGTTACAAGATGTCGGTCGAAGAAGTTCTTGCCGCCGCGCGCCGCGCGGATGCGGGCCGTGCGCACTCGGACCGTAGCAACGAGGACTGTCCGACTGCATCGAAACCTCGCGGTGGTCGGGATGCCGGCTCGCGTCCGGCGACCGACTCGAAGCCAATGATGTCCGAACAGCCAGTCACACCGACGCACTCCTGTTCGGGTGCCGCCTGCAGCCACCACGCTCGGCGAGGTTTCCTGGGCCGGCTACTGATGTCGCCGTGGGCGGTCGGTCTGACCGCGTTTCTGACGACAAATCTGATCTGGTTATTCGGGCTGGCTCGGTTTATGTTCCCCAACGTATTGATTGAATCGCCGTCCAACTTCAGAGCCGGATTTCCGGACGACTACGATCCAGGCTATGTTGAAACCCGTTACAAAGCGAAACACGGTGTGTGGGTGGTTCACGGGCAGTACGAGGGTGAACAGCAGATTTACGCATTGAAAGCAGTCTGCACGCATTTGGGGTGCATTCCCTATTGGTTGGAGAGCGAACAGAAGTTTAAGTGCCCGTGCCACGGCAGCGGCTTTTATATTGACGGGATCAACTTCGAGGGTCCGGCACCCAGACCACTCGAACGATTCGCAATTCGCACGGCAGAAGATGGACAGATTGAAGTC
>JAJSAJ010000751.1 GCA_024274855.1 Planctomycetota bacterium
CGAACGTCCAAAGATGCGACCGACTTTCGGGCCTTATACTTGGCCGCGTACTCCCCGCGCAAAGGCAACGCTTGTGTCCCGACGAGAATATTCTGACTACAGCAGACGTACCCCCATCGCCGATACGCGCCGTCTGTTGTGGCAGGCATTGAATACTTGCCGACAATCTTCCCGGTCGCATTATCGAGCCGATAGCAGATATTCTCGGCCGCGACATATAACGATTCGTCAGTCAGCGACAAGTTGCCTCCATCAACATCGACTCGTGCACGAACGGCACCCGGCACAGCGGTCTCCCACAAGAACGTACCGTTGTAAGCATCATAGGCTCGAACAAGCTCCTCACCTTCAATAAACAGGCGTCCGTTGATCGATACGGGGCTGTCGGTGCGCGCGTGACGATCGACCATTTTTTTGGGGCCAGGCTCGCCAAACCACAACACTCCTAATGGACCCTTTACCAACGAGTCGCGGGAACAAGCACTGTTCCGTGGATCCGCGTAAAGCTGTCTCCATCCCGCTGCCCCCTCCAATTTGGGACGAACCAATTTATTCCACACCCTCTTGCCAGGTTCATCGCGATTGGGCGGGTCACAATACATATAGACGCCTCCGCACGGCCGAAGCACGCGGCTTATCAGCTCTTTCGATGTGCCGGTTCCGGAGAGCACTGCGTCATCCGAAACAATCAAATTGGCGAAGTACGATGGCAAATCCTCGATTTCCCAAGGTTCCACAACGACACGCGAGCCCAATAAACCGGCCGAATTCAGCCGTTTCCGCGCAAGTGCACGTTTTCGCGGATTGCTCTCAAGCCCGACGATTTTCAGGTCGCTGTTTCGGGCCAACTCGAAAGCAAGCCGCCCCGTATTACAATGGGTAACCAGACAGTAACCTCTCGTCACGCGGCTATCGTGTAAAACGGTTCGGGCCGCTTCCTGGTAGATGGCGGTATACCGATCCCGAGGATAAGGATTGAGAGTTCTCTTGGTCTTAACGTCTGTCGCCGTCGCAACTTTCTCAGGACCGAAACAGTAAATTGATCCTTCATCCGTGCTGACGATCAGCCGACCATCGGAAGCAGCCAGCCCAACTGCATTGCCCGTCACGGCTGCGCGCCAAAGCGGTCCTCCCGTACGCACATCCACGCCAACAACAGTCCCTTTGCCACCAACAAACAAGATATCGCCGGCCATAATCAGCGAAACGAATCCTTTCCCGGTGTAGTGCCAACGCAAACAGGATTGTTTCAAAGCCGCCTCTTTCGCACGAACGATGGCGAGCCGTTTGGTCATTTCATCAATCTGCGACTTGGTTTTCTCATCTGGCGCGATGGAATTCGCAATCTTCATTCTCAAGCTTGACAGTCTTCTGACCAACGACGTGCGTTCCTTGATCAATGGAGCACCTTCTCTTATCGCGCGAGCATACTCGGTACGCTTGATGGCAAAAACGCCTTGCCGAGTCAGCACATAGAGCGAGCGGCGAGTCGGCACCATCTCGATCCCGCGAAACCAGGCAAAAGCATCGGGACGGCGCTGCCCGGTCTTCGCATCATAGGCGATCTTTGTCGGGAACTCCTCCATCCCCTGACTCTCGGAAAACACGGTGCCGGCGATCAGTCGGTCGTTATCCAGCAACGTCCAGACGCCTCCGCGGTGCCCACCGGGCGACGCGTAGAAAAGGAATTCGCCCGTCTTCCGGTCGAATCCGGCCGGCATGGCCCGACCGGACGGAACATAAATAACGTCTTTCGAAGCGACCAGGTAACCGTGTGGTGATATTCCGCCAAACTCCAGTTCAAACATGCGGTCTGCAATCGTGTCGTTCTTCCAAATGACACGGCCGTCCGTCGCCTGTAAGGCACAAAGATAAATCCCCTCGTACGGAAAAACACCGGCTGTAAGATAGGCCACTCCTGCGTCCACCAGGACACCTGTCCGGATCGGCCAGAGTGAAATCATCCGGCCATTGCCGATCACTTTCTCGCCACTCGGCCCAGCTCGATACCTCCAGACAAGTGATCCGTCTCGAGCATCCAGACAATAGACATACCCATCGTCCGAACCGAAGAAAACACGCCCGTCAGCGAACGTCGGCGCGAACCGAACCGGCCCTTCCGCAAAATATTGCCAACACATCTCTCCGGAGACAGCGTCCAAAGCCACAACACAGTCCGTTATCGGACCGCCAAAATAGACACGTCCGTCGGCGACAGCGACCCGTAGTGCGTTATCGACGTGCATCCGTGGCACTTCCTCAGCAGGCATCGGCCAAGCCGGCAAGGGACGGTGCGAGGGAATGTACTTCCATCCAAGAAAGAGGTCTGGGCCGATCGTCTCGCGACCGGCCCCACTGCGAGCGATGTTGGAGCGGTACGTTGCCCAATCCTCTGCCTCGCCCGTCGCGCAGACAAGCAGAGCACAGACCCCAATGAAGAAACTCTTTGCTGTAAGTACACAAGCGTTCATGCAATTTTCCTAATACGAGCTACGCTCGCAACCAAAGCGTTGAACGGACGCCTACGTCCGCTGATCCGACGGACGTGGGCGTCCGTCGGACAACATGCGCACACGGTGCGCGCATCCTACTGAGTAAGCCCCCAATATTTCTTGCGACATCATTTTGGTGGGCGAATCAGCGCTTTGTATTTCGGCCATTCGATGCGTTTACTATCATGGTGCGGCCATTTCCAAACGGGCCAGACCCGGCTCTCGTCACGCACTTCATGATAGAGTTTGACCAGGGCGCCTCTCATGGCATTGAAACGAGCTGGCTCCACTCCTTTCAGATCGCGCTGTTCCGACAGATCCTTCCGCAAATTGTAAAGTTCATACCCGGTCAACTCGGCGATCTTGTACATCCTCATGTCATCGTCGGTGATATCGGCACTGGCACGCAAGCTGGATACGGTCACCCAATCATCGGCACCCGCGTCGCTGTTCCGGGAACGGCACACCCTGGCGGCCAGGTCCGCCGGCAGCTTGATCCTGGCTTCGAGCTTCCAATCCCCGTCCCGAATCGCCACTTTCACTTCACTGCCAGCTCGAATGAAATGCCAGTACAGCGGCGTGTCACGATGGATGGACTTGCCTTCGAAAACCGGCAAAAAACTGGTACCGTCAATCTTCCGGTCGGTCGGCACCTTGATGTGGGCAATCTCACAGAGGGTTGGCAGCAGATCGACACCGGATATCGGCTCGGTACTGACACGGCCCGGTTGCGTGTGCCCCGGCCATCGCAGAATGCCCGGAACTCGAATCCCACCCTCGTAGATATGCCCCTTTTTTGCTCGAAACGGTCCAGTCGATCCATAGGGGTGCCAGCGTGTGATGGCTGGCCCGTTGTCACTGGTGAAAAACACGAGCGTATTCGCCCGCAGTTTCTGGCGATTAAGTTCATCCATCATTCGTCCAAAAGCGGCATCCATTTGTGTAATGTTTCCAAGGTAAGCTCGCTGTGCCGGATCGTCCAACTGACTGTAAAGTGTCGTGTATTTTTCAGCCGTCGCAATCGGTTCATGCGGTTCATGAAAACAGACGAAGATGAAAAACGGCTTCTCTTTGTCCCGCACTTCTCGCAACCACCGAATGGTCTCGTCCGCAACGATGTCGGCCGAATAACCCTGGATTGATCCCACTGGAATTCGGTTGCGCACAAAGTTGTACGGATTCCGGTGATTCGGCAACGCGACATTCTGCGTGGCAAACCAATGCTCAAATCCATGATCACTCGGCTGCGGCTGACCAGGCAGATTGAACATGCCGTTCAAATGCCACTTCCCGGTCAGACAGGTTGCGTAACCGGCATCGCGCAACAGGGTCGCCACGGTAACCTCGGATGCCGGAACATGAACGGGCGACATGAACGGGATCCAATTGTGAATTCCCACTCGCCAAGGAGTTCTACCGGTCATCAGTCCGGCCCGCGAGGGCGAACAATTGGCGGAGGCCGCGTAGCAATCCTCCAACTTCAATCCCTCGGCCGCGAATCGATCAAGATGCGGTGTCTTGATCATCGGATTGCCGTAGCAGCCGAGATCGCCATATCCAAGATCGTCCGTTAGCACGATCACAAAGTTGGGTCGGCCGCGGCCCGGCACCTCCGCAACCGGCGGACCCTCTGCGCCGAGCAAGGCGGCCGTGAGACAACAAACAGCAACCAAACCGACGCCACAACCAAGACAATTCATTTTAGATCCTAGACTTGTGGGCAATCCGCAAACCATTTCACTTGACGCCGAACGGCCGCATCTTTGCGCTGCAGGCACCGGTCGTCCCATCACTTCCGTGGGACGCTTTGCCATCCGTGGGCCCCATTCTTCATCGTGTATCCTTGGGACCGTTTTGCCAGCGGGTCGTCATCGGGCATTGCGTGTAACCCATAGCCTGAATACAGACATCCATTCGATAGATCGGATCTTGCATCAGACAGACACGGCGGTCACGTGCACCGATTGTGGTCGAGTAGACACGAAGTTCTCCCCGGTTAGAGACGATCAGTTCTTCCCGCCAATCGCCAAGAATATCGGCAAACCCGACGATGGAGCCATTCAGGACACCCCACGCATGGCCATCAGGATACCCGATAATCCGGGATCCGCGGACCAGTTCGCGCTGGGGATCGGCATCCCAATAGACGCTACGTAGTCCGAATCCCCAGTCCAGATCACTACGCAGAACGTTCCCTCGGGCATCGAACAGCCAGCGAACGTTGGACTTCTTCAGAATATCCGTGTCGGACGAGTAGCACTCGAGCCCCGGAACCGTTCCATCGATATCGGCGCACATCCCCGTCGAATGAACGTGTCGCGTGGGCACATCCAGACCCCAGATGATCTCGCCCGTTCGAGCGTCCGCTAGGCAGCAGCCGTTTTTGCGCTGACGTGTTTCCATGCCGTAGTAGACCTCGAGACCTGGGCGGCTCGGATCAATATCGCCGACATAATGATGATCGGGATGCCCCAGTCCGGTCGACCACAAACCAACTCCGTTATCGTCCAAGACGGCGGACCCCAGAAAGACTTCGTCCCTTCCGTCGTCGTCTACGTCAACCGCATGCATACTGTGTGCTCCCTGGCCACGATAACGGCCTCCCTCTTCCTTGTCGCTCCACTGCCACAGTTGACGAAGCTTCTTGTCGTGGTATTCGTATGCCGCGACTTCGATCACGTTGTACGTTCCGCGTTCGACGATCAGGCAAGGGGTTTTCCCGTCCAGAAAAGCAACACACATCTGGTTACGCGAGGCATAATTGTAGTTGGGAAAATCTTCGCGCCGGGGCCAAGCGACGCGTGCCGTTTCTCGGCCCGTCATGCCATCGAGAACCTGCAAAAACTCCGGGCCGGACTGAACACGACCGTCTTGATCCCGGGGATCACCCTCACCGGCCTTGCAGCAGACTTCCGCCCGTCCATCACCGTCCAGATCATACACGACCATGGGCGAGTACCAGATTCCCTGCTCGATAGACCATCCCAATTCATGGCGCCACAAGAACGTGCCATCTTCCAGATAGGCTTCGATCGTATACGTACCAGGGCTTGGCTTCCAATACTTCACGTAGGGATCGACGTTTGAATTCGGCTGCTTCACAACAAAGTCGTATGAGCCATCTCCGTTCAGATCGGCGATCCCACATTTCTGAAAAGTGACATTGTCTTGCAGCTTGATGGAAACAAAATTGCGGGCTATATCCGTGGGAACGACTTGGGTCGAGTTACAGACTTGGCCTTCCTTGCCATCGAGCACAGGAACAACCGAATATTGGTTCGGGACATCGGGCAGGGGATTCCGGTCGACAAAGTCGGTCGTCTTCACGATCGGCACATCATTCAGTTTCTCTGGAACACCATTCTCAACACGTCGATAAACGTTAAAACCGATGCCACGAGGATCGCTCTTCAAGAGTCGCCACCCGACATAGACTCGGCCGTCACGCATCGGCAGCGTCAGCAGGCCGCGACCAATCTTCTCTTCGACACGTTGGCGTGCAAAACCGATTACCTTCGGCTTACGGTTCGGGTCGGGCATGGGCGTAAACTGAATGAAGTCATAGTAACAGGAACCGGGGTTGGTAGCCGACGCGAAGCGATCGTCAACCCACATCTCAAAACCAGCGTCGGTGATAGTCAGTGGGCCGAAGTTACGCGTAAAACGATCGATTCTCTTCCAGGTTTTTCCATCGAACGAGATCCCCATTGGTCGCCCAACGCCACCGATCTCGACATAGTACTTACCCGACGGGATATCTCGCACAACCGTGTGCAACGGTGGCGCGCCGTCCGCCGAACTTGTGCGATCTCTCAACACTCGAGGAGATTGCAACACGACGCCTTTGGACCATTTTTTCTGGGCATTCTTGTCCCGCGACCAGAGGTTCCATTTGGATTCCGAAAACTTATCGACATTCCAAGCTTCCTTCGGCCCGGTCACATCTTCAGCTTCGAACCGCAGCGGAGATTGGGCAGCGGTCATGCCGCTCGATGAGCAAGCCCAGACCCCAACGGACACCACGCAAGCCTTGATGATACGGTGCCGCATTGAAACATCGCTCGGATTTCGCATTGATCTCTCCAATCAACAAGGGCGGGAACATCTGAATTGGCCGCATATCCCATCAGCCGCCTGGACACGTCGCCGAGGCTCCGACAAGCAGAACCGCGTCCCGATTCAGCAGTCTATTGCAAAACAGACGCGTTAGCGCTGCCACATGCCTATTTCAGGTCATAAACACGCACATAATCGACGAGGAATTGATCGGGCAATTGGGCATCCTGTATTTTGCCGGCCCATGTGCCAATCTCGTCACTCAGCTTGATGTAGAGGGGCACTTGGCAAACACCGCCGGCACGCGTTCGCCATGTCTCCTTACCATCCACGTAAAAAATGTACTCGTCCGACTTCCACCAAAGTGCGAATGTGTGAAAGCCCTCCATCACTCCCGGAACATCCGCCACCTTGCCTTTTGAGCGATGGCTTTTTCCATAGCCGTCCCAGTGCAACGCATGCTGAACGCGGCTATTCAGCCACGGCTTCTCGAAGATGTCAATCTCGGTTCCATCGCGACCTTCGTTGCCAATCTTACCGACTGATCAGTTGTACAGCCAGAACGCGGACCAGTGCCCCGGTTGACGCTGCAGCCTGACACGAGCAACGTAGAAGCCCTGAGCGTGCTCAAACTTCCCCCGAGTACGAACACACGCGTCTAGATACCTGTCGCCATCCTTGAGCACACGGATTGCCAGGTTCCCTTTGCCGTCCAAGGAAACCGCCTTGGGGGACCACCATCCGTCCCGCCGTTTGTTATCGGGCACTTCCCATTTATTCTTGTCGAGTTGTGTACCGTCGAACTCGTCATGCCAGACAATTTTCCACGATTCGCCCTCAGGTGGTTTCGGCAACAGATCTTTCATTGGCTTGGCATTGCTACCGACAGCCAACAGACTGCAAACAAGACCGGACAATATCAGCGTTCGAGCCATCAGAATCCTCCCGTGGTATGTAAAAGCGACGAAAGGCATGGGCAATCAGGACCACAGTCCGCGATCGGTATTCCTAACGTCAAAGATCGTTAAGTTGTTGACAAAGTTCCAGCGACCGACGGGAGCGGGCCATTAGGGCCCCGAGCGATCGCTTGGATTTGGTTGGCGGGCCAGTCGCCCTGCGCGTCTGTTTCGCAAGCAAGCAACGAGCGGGTATGCGGAAGCGGATAATCTCACTGCCTGGCTGTTCCCCTTCCATGTTAGGGGCATTTTATCACAAAATGCACTCCAATGCAGGAATGTACGATATACGTCCGAGCAGGTCTGGTCACCGAACGGCTTGGACCGTTATGCTGTTGTTGTCCGAAGCATTTAAGTTGGAGTACCGAATGACCTGCCAAAAAGGAAAGCCCTCGGGCAAGCCGAAACCGGGCGAGTATCGCTGCAAGGAATGCGGTGCCGCCTCGAAGAAGAAAAAGGGTCTTTGCAAGCCAAAGAAAACTAAGAAGTAGTATCGACCGGCTGGAAAACCGTCTTGTTGGACCAGGACTTGGGCACCGTTGTGTCGAAGCAACGAAACCGATCGGAGAGTCTTTACGATGATTATAAGTACTCGCTCCGTCCCGACGCTGACACTCCTGCTGACACTCTTCGCGTCGGCCGTACAGGCAGCCTCGCCACTGGCACTCCATCCCGACAATCCACACTATTTCCTTTGGAACGGCAAGCCGACTATCTTGATTACCTCGGGGGAACACTACGGTGCGCTGATGAATCTGGATTTCGATTATCCCGACTATTTCAAAACCTTGCAGGCAGATGGACTGAATCTCACTCGCACGTTCAGTGGCGTCTACCGCGAAGACGCGGCGGCATTTCGAATTACGGACAATACACTCGCCCCAAAACCGAACCGATATATTTGCCCGTGGGCTCGCAGCAATCAGCCCGGCTATCGAGACGGCGGTAACAAGTTCGACCTGACGCGATGGGACACGGCGTACTTCAGACGATTGAAGGACTTTGTCGCACATGCGAAACGCCGTGGAGTGGTCGTTGAAATGACCCTGTTCTGTCCCATGTACAAGGATGCAATGTGGAACATAAGCCCAATGAATTCCATCAACAATGTGAACAACATCGGCGCGTGCCCACGCACCGATGTCTATACGCTCAAGCATCCCAAACTACTGGCTGTCCAGCGAGCCGTCGCGAGAAAGATCGTTCGTGAACTCCGTGAGTTCGACAACGTCTATTTCGAGGTCTGCAACGAACCGTACTTTGGCGGTGTCACAATGCCATGGCAGCATCGGATTGTCGACGAGATCGTTGCCGCGGAACACGCGATGCAATCGCCACACCTGATTTCATTGAACATCGCAAACGGCCGAAAAAAGGTCAGCAACCCACACCCGGCCGTCTCCATCTTCAACTTCCACTATTGCCATCCGCCAGATGTCGTGGCCATGAACTATGATCTGAACAAAGTCATTGGGGAGAACGAAACTGGGTTTCGAGGCAATGCGGACCTGCTCTACCGTACAGAAGGCTGGGACTTCCTTCTCGCTGGCGGCGGATTGTACAACAACCTCGATTATTCGTTCACCGCAAAACACCCGGATGGGTCATTTCTTCGATATAAATCACCCGGCGGCGGTAGTCCCGCATTGCGCAAGCAGCTTGGCATTTTGAAACGCTTCCTCTATGGGTTTGATTTCACGCAAATGAAACCCGATAATAAATCGATCGCACACCTCTACAATGGCATGCTAGCGCAAGCGCTCGTGCGTGAAGGCAATGCTTACGCCATCTATGTCCATATCCCATTGGCCAAGAAATCCAAGACTGCGGCTTTACGCAAACCGGTCGACACGACATTGATTCTCAACCTCCCATCCGGTCGTTATCAAGCCGAGTGGATCAATACGAAAACGGGCAAAGTCGACCGTTCTGTTACGTTCAAGCAGACCAACGGCCCAAGGAAACTTGCTTCGCCACAGTTTGTCGTTGATGTGGCCCTCCGCGTTGTCCGACAATAACAACGTGCAACGCAGTGCCTGTGGCAAGTCGCATGCCCCAGTCACACAGGGCGGCAGAGGCGCAACCAAATCCAAGCGACCGCTCGGGGCCCCAATCGCCCGCTTTCGTTGGTCGCTGGAACTTTGTCAAGGACTTAACGATCTTTGATGTTAGCCGTTCACGCAGCTGGGGTCTGACGCAATTTTCGGCGGAGAAGCCGTTTCTTTGCGCGAACGCATTTTGTCGCCGAAAATGGGTCTGACCCCTTGGAAGCGCGTGAACGGCACCGATTAAACGGCTTGCCAAAGCAATGTGTAAATCACGCCCAATTGCACAACGCTGAAGCGAGATTCGACCGCAAGGTATCCTGCTTCAACGGTCACTGGCCAGACTCTTGGGAAAACATCGGGGCACGCCACCTTCGCGACTCGCGATTCGGAACCGAGAATGGTCTTTGCTCCACAGACCCACTCGATTTTTGACCTGAAATATCGGTCTATTTGGGGAAAAATCGAGCGACGAACGGCGGCGTCGCCCGATTTCAGATTCTGCCCGATTCAAAGCCTGTTCCGCGCGGCCCTGGCCCTGAAAGCCCATTGACGCACGCCAACTTCCTGCTATGCTGCATGGTTCGTCACGTGGCAAAATCGCCGTATTACCATGAACAATTGCTCGTGGGACCGGCGAGGTTCGTTCCCACCTGGCGCTCGGCTGGATGACGGAATCGACGGGGGGCACGAGGCCGTGTCGCAACGTGTAAGACCAACACAAACTGCCTGGACATTGGGGCTATTCAGTTTTGGTTTGGACGGCCACTCGAGATTTCGTCCCGTTTGGAAGCAGTGTATTGGCCTGAGTTTCACTAATCGGCCAGGACAGACTTAAATGCTCCTGAAAAACGACACGCGTTGGGGGGCAGCGGTATCAGATTCGATTCCCGTGGCAGGACCGCGGACCGCATCGAACAACAAGAGGCGTGCTTTGCACCCAACTCGCAACACGAAGTCGGCACGCCACCGCTCCCGGGTTCACTAGTCGCTGATGGCACAACGAAACGATATATTGAAAACATATAGGCGAGTGCGTGCTGCCGAATTGATTCGTGGCACCGACAATTTTCGTTGGCCATTCCGTCGACTTCAGGCCGTCACCACATGGCACAATCGAACTGAACATTCCGCACCATCGTGGTTCAAGCGAGGTGCGTCCACCGTCGTTACGAGATACTCGAGTCTGAGCAAAAACAAACAACGTTTGATAAACGTGCATATCATGCGCTCGGTTTCCGAGTCTCGGCATGATCTTCACGAAGACACAACGGGACCGGCGGGACTTCGCAGCCATGCCAATGGTGCAAACCCGCCGGTTGCCACGATTCCTACTCAAGTTGCTTCGCCCGCTGAATGTCACGCCGTGTGGCTTCGAATCGGTCGAGCTGGTCGAAAGGGGATTTTCATCCCAAGGTTTTAGGAGGGTCTGTCATGCCACAAGGTACTATTCAAAAGTTGATCCCCGATAAGGGTTTCGGGTTCATAAAGGGCGAACGGGGGGATATCTTTTTCCACCATTCAGCACTAGTCGGAACAACCATCGAAACGCTCCAGGAAGGCCAACTAGTCGAATACGAAGAAGGACGTGGCCCGAAAGGTCCGCGCGCCGAAAACGTCACGCCTATCGAGTAGATCGGCAACTTGCATCATGGGCACACATTGTGCCCACCGCACGCCACAGAGCCTTGACCGGACGAGGTTTCTGGGATTCACACACGGCAACCAGGTAAAAAAGACGCTGCCGGATGCGTGCGAGCGTGCGCGCATCCGAGCAGTATTTTCTTTAGCGTTTGGATTTCGGCAGGCCTACGACACGGCTTTCCGATAGGACGCCTCGAGGTACGCACGACTGGCCTGCAACGCACGGCTCATGGCGTCCGGCTTCGGCTCGTGGTGCATGAACGGGTTCACATACCCGGCGTAATCGATCGCCGCCAACGCGCGAAGCCATGGGCTGACGTCGGTCTTGCCGATTCCCGGCAGCTGCTCAGTCCCCTCACCATATTGCCAGGCATAGAAAAACCGGAGCTGCAAGGAAGCGAGTCGAATGGCCTCCACGACGGATTCCCCGTTCAGCTGAATGTGGTACGGCGCCAACGCAATCCCAAGACGCTTATTCGTGTTTAAATCGGTAAACGCTTTGATCGAATCCAGACGATTCAGCAGAGCGCGGCCGGAATGGTTCTCGATCGCCAACACGCAGTTGTACTTTTCCGCAAGTTCCAAATCAGGTTTCAAGGACTCGAAGAACTGTTTCATTTGCCGTGTCAGCTGACCGACGTCCTTCGAACCCTCATCAGTCCGCAACTGGCCACTGCCGCGAATCACAACGCACCCGCCCAGTTGCCCCAGCTTCTTGGCAAATCGGCTAAATGGCGCGCTGTAGCAAGTTGCAGCTCCCAATTTGAGTTTGTTCTCGCTGAGGAGTTCGGCAAATTGATCCGGGCCGATCTTATTGAGCGCATCTTCCAGATGCTCGCACAAAGGCCCTGCCCAGGTGAAGTGCGACCACACATCGATCGCCTGGAAACCCAACTCGCCGATGCGACGACACGCTTCCCTGATCGACAGACCGCGATAGTGCAGCGAGGAGGTCGACAGCTTCATCTTCCACGACGCGGCCGACCGATTGATGCCAACAGCAGGCGATATCCCGGGCACAACCGCCAAGGCCATCGCGCCTGCTCCGGCAATAAAACCACGTCGGCTGATTTGTGGAGTCGGTCCAAGAAAACGGTGTTTATGGGCAGTCATTCCGTTGGCTCCTTGTGCCTGGTCAAAGTCTCAGTATATCCCCTTGATAACACGAACAAGGGTAACCATCAGATCAGATCTCCCGGCCCACTGGTCTCGATGCGAAAATCCATTTCACGCCCAGCCAACAACTGAAATTGGTAACACTTTAGCCGTCTGCAGTAGTATTTGTATCTCACTGCTGTTTTTTCGGTTGATCGACCCCAACGGCCTCGTGCCGTTGGTGAGCGAGTCTATTGAGCTAA
>JAJSAJ010000752.1 GCA_024274855.1 Planctomycetota bacterium
CAGTGGCAGCAACCAGAAACTAGGAGCAAGCGGTGGCTTCGACACAGACATTGAGCTCCGCGGAGACTATCGACCTATTCACGAAGTACGTGATCCCAAACTACGGACGTTATCCGATCAGTCTTGTACGGGGCGAGGGATCTTACGTCTGGGATGCGGAGGGGAACCGGTATCTCGATTTGTTTCCCGGCTGGGGATGCAATCTACTGGGTCACTGTCCACGACTTGTGGTGGAGGCTGTTCAGCGTCAGGTGGCCACGTTGATCCACGTGCCCAATTCGTGGCACATCGAGTTGCAAGGCCGTTGGGCACAGCTATTGTCGGAACGCAGCTTTGGAGGGCAGTCATTTTTCTGCAATTCGGGTACCGAAGCGAACGAAGCGGCCATCAAATTGGCTCGCCTGCACGGCCCGGAGGGTCAATACAAGATCATAACCTTCGAGGGCGGGTTTCACGGCCGAACGTTTGGCTCGACCACGGCGACAGCCCAGCCCAAATACCACGAAGGCCTTGGGCCACTGATGGCCGGTTTTGTCTACGCGCCGTTCGGAGATGCGGATGCGGTTGCTGCAAGGATCGACAACGAAACGTGCGCCATCATGATCGAACCGATTCAGGGCGAGGGGGGCGTTCGGATTCCGCCCGAGGGGTTTTTGCAGTCTTTGCGCCAACTGGCCGACGAGCACGATTTGCTGTTGATTTTTGATGAGGTGCAGACAGGCTGTGGTCGAACGGGCCAGTGGTTTGGGTACCAGCACTTTGATGTGACGCCCGACGTCATCACGCTGGCCAAGGCACTCTGTGGCGGTTTGGCGGGTGGTGCGATGTTGACCACGCCGGAGATCGCCCCGAGCCTGAGGCCTGGAATGCACGCGGCGACTTTCGGTGGCAATCCGATAGCGGCAGCGGCCGGAATCGCGACCATTGAGACAATTGAAAAAGAGGGACTGCTGCAACGTGCACGACAAGTGAGCGATCGATTGCGTGAGCGATTGGAGGCAATCAGCCAGGAATGTCCCGTCATTCGCGAATTGCGACTGGTCGGACTGATGGTTGGGATCGAGTTGAATATCGATGGTGCGCCCCTTGTCCAAGCGTGCATGGACCAAGGCCTTCTGATCAACTGTACGCAAACAAACGTGCTGCGTCTCTTGCCCGCAATGAACTTGACAAACGATCAGATCGACCAGGGCTGTGATATTCTGGCCAAGGTACTTAAGCAAACGTCTGCCTGAAAACTGAGCCGGCCAGTTGTCGACTGAACGGCCCTACTTGAAACAGGATGCTGTTGCCATGCGACACCTACTTTCACTATTCGATTTGTCGACTGAAGAGATTCAGGCTGTGTTTACTCTGGCCAGGTCGCTTAAGACGCAGTACAAGAAGGGCGTTCGCGAGGCGATTCTTCCGGGACGAATGCTCGCTTTGCTCTTCGAAAAACCTTCATTGCGAACACGAGTCAGCTTTGAGGCCGGTTTTGCACATCTGGGCGGCAATTCGATGTACCTGGGCGACGATGTCGGTTGGGGGCACCGTGAATCACCAGCCGATTTTTCGCGTGTATTGACACAATATGTCGATGTCATCGCTTGTCGCGCAAAGAGCCATAAGCGAGTTCGCGAGCTTGCCGACTATGCGACCTGTCCCATCATCAATGCGTTGACCGACCAATTTCACCCCTGCCAGGCACTGGCCGATCTATTCACGTTGGCCGAACGTCACGAGAACCGGCTGGACGGACTCAAGTTCGTTTTCGTCGGTGATGCCAATAATGTGGCACGAAGTCTGGCCATTGCCTGTGCGAAGCTGGGTGTGCGGTTTACACTGGCAGCCCCTTCGGACTATCAGTTCGACATGGCCTTCCTGAAACAACTGGAAACGGCTATTCCGGATCTTGAGTTGCACGTTACGACGAATCCGAAGAAAGCTGTTTTCGATGCCGATGCGATCTATACGGATGTCTGGGCCAGCATGGGACAGGAAAGTGAACGCGAAGAGCGCCTCGCCGCATTCTCTCCTTATCAGGTAAACAGCCGATTGATGGCTTCAGCACCCGCTTCCGCACTGTTCATGCATTGCCTGCCGGCACGCCGAGGGGAAGAGGTGACCGACACCGTCATCGACAGTTCCCAGAGCATCGTCGTCTCGCAAGCGGCCAATCGTATGCATGCCCAAAAGGGCCTGATCATCTGGCTGCTGAAACACGTCTGAGCGAAGCCTCGCGACACAGACCCCCATGGGCTCGTCCCATGAGTGAATCAGGCTCGCAGCTAAAGAGGGTCGTCGCACGAACGCGCGCTCGGGTGCCCCGTAGCTTGAGAGACTTTGGTTCCCACGGGACAAGCCCGTGGGCGTCCGCACCCGACCTCGCTGTGACACTGCGGAATGACGGACAGGGTGGTGGGCATGGCGGGCTGTAGGTTATCTGCGGGACGGCTCCACCAGCTAAAGCTGGTGGCTTCCTGGAGGGGAATCAAAGTGTCTGGTCCTCTGTCGGCGTTTGGAAAGGCTCGGCGCGCGTCCTCGGCCTGCTTTGGTTGCGCCCCTGCCGTTCTCTGTTCCGGCCCGGCGCACCATGTCGATGTTAGTCGACCAATTCGTGCTCGATTTGCTCGAGCGATTTGCCTTTTGTTTCCGGTAGCTTGTCCCAAATGACCAGGAAGCCGATGGCGCAGATGCTTCCGTAGAGCCAGAATGTGCCGTGTGCTCCAAGGTCCTTTTGCAGGAACGGGAACGTAAATGTCAGCAGTGTGCATGACGCCCAAAGTGAAAAAACGGCAATCGACATCGCGGCACCACGGATGCGGTTCGGGAACAACTCGGAAACAAGGACCCAGGTCACGGGCGCCAGGGACATGGCATAGAAGGCGATCGCTGAAACGACCAGTACGAGCATGTAGGTTCCTTTGACATCCAGATAGTAGCCGGCGCCAAGGATCCCGTAGATACAGGCCAAGCCACCCGCGCCAATCAGCATCAGTGTCTTGCGACCAAAACGATCGACCGTGTAGATCGCGACGAATGTGAACAGCAGGTTCACGATGCCGGTAATCACAATGTTCCACATGATGTCACTGACACCATATCCGGCTTCGGAAAAAATGTCCTGGGCATAGTTGAATATCACGTTGATGCCACACCATTGCTGGAGGACAACCAGGAAGACCACCAGTCCGATGATGCGCAGCAGCTTAGGCTCCAGCAGATCGCGAAAACGGACGCGGCCGATTTCCTCCGTCGCCAACGTCTGCTTGACGTTCGCCACTTCCTGCTCGGCGTAGGCGTTGCCACCGACGCGAGCCAGAATTCGAGTTGCCTTGGCGTCGTGCCCGTACTTGACCAACCAGCGAGGGCTTTCGGGAACGAAGAACATCAACAGGAAAAAGAGGGCGGCCGGAATCGCCTCGATACCAAACATCCACCGCCACCCCAGTTGGCCGTTCCATGTCTTTATTAAGTAGGTGTCCAGCAATTGTTGGTCTTCCGCCGCCTTCAGCTTCTCACGGGTTTCGTTCGCCGGGATGGTAACTGCCACACCCGTAAAACACTGCTTCACGTGTTCCAACGCTTGCAGGTCCGTGACGGCCGACGCCTTTCGGCGCTCGGCAGCCAGGTCATAATCGTGCCCGTAAACGGTCAGGACCTCCGCATCGTCGCTCATCAACAAACGCAGCTGGTCCGCAGTCGGAACCGGGTCGGCAATGGCCCAGTTCATCAGTTGTGCGGCGAGAATGCCCAGGACAATCGTCAGCTGGTTGATCGATACAAACTTCCCTCGGGCATGGGCCGGCGAAATTTCAGCGATATACATAGGCGATAAGTTCGATGCCAGTCCGATACCAACACCACCGAGCCAGCGAAATGTGTTGAACGAGAGAAAGTCCCAGGCATAGGCCGTACCAATTGCCGATGCGGTGAAGAGCATTCCGGCAAAAACCAGAAGCCATTTACGACCAAAACGATCGCTGAACAGGCCCGCAACCACGGCCCCGAACAGGCAGCCGATCAGCGCGCTGCTCATCGCAAAACCCCGCGACCAGGGCTCGGATGATATGTTGAAAAACGGCTCGTAGAACGGCTTTGCACCGCCGATCACCACCCAGTCATAACCGAACAACAGACCACCCATCGCGGCGACCAGGCAAGTGATCCAGATGAAACGCATGTTGTAATGTGTGCTCGAACCAACATCCATCGAATCTCTCTCCATGACTGACGAAAACCACGCCACCTGATTCAGAACTGATTTCCGCTCCGTCCAGGTCCGCAACACCGGCGGGCCCCCGGATCCGTTCGGAGTCAGTCCGTATGCCGGACGACAGTCCACGTCCCATTCTGTTTCTTAAACTCAAATACCCATGTCACACTCGGTCCGCCCACCTGGGCGCGGGTCATCGATGCCGTCATCGTCGCTTTGTCCCCGTCGATATCCGGACCGGTCTTGATGGCTTTGATCCTTAATGCCATGTCGTTCTCATCCAGGTAAACAACAACCGCCTGCGAAAAGGGGGTTGTGTCAACCGCCGCCTTCTTCTCGCCACAGCCGGCCATGCATGCTCCGAGCAGCAGCAGAATAATAACCGACGTGAAGGTCCCTAACCGGCTTCGTCCTCGGGATGGATAATCTTGCCGCGGGGGCCGGATATGCATCGTTCGTTTCCCATGGGAGAAAATAGTTAAGGATTCGCCAATCAATAACGGTCGCACTCTTTCGCGTACAGACCCCCATGGGCTTGTCCCATGGGTGAATCAGTCTCGCAGCTAAGGACGGTCGCACTCTTTCGCGTACAGACCCCCATGGGCTTGTCCCATGGGTGAATCAGTCTCGC
>JAJSAJ010000753.1 GCA_024274855.1 Planctomycetota bacterium
GGCGCCCGAATTGGTTGTCATTGTGGTGCCGGCTCAGTATGTCGAGCAGGTCGTGGTTCAGGCGGCCGATCGGGGAACCCGCCATTTGGTCGTCATTTCCGCGGGTTTTAAAGAGATTGGTGGCGCAGGGCTCGAGCGGGAGGCCCGTTTGCGAGCAATCGCTCAGGAGCGTCAGCTATCGATCCTGGGGCCAAACTGTCTTGGTGTGATCAATACCGACCCCGAAGTATCGATGAACGCCACGTTTGGTCGCGACATTCCGCCACCCGGTTGCCTTGGGTTGATCTCGCAAAGCGGTGCGTTGTGTGCGGCACTGTTGGACTATGCCAAGGGGCGTGGAATTGGGTTTTCACGGTTTGTGAGTTTTGGCAACAAGTCGGACATTGATGAAGTCGACCTGCTGATGTCTTTGGCTGGCGACGAAAAGACGCGCGCGATCATGATGTACGTCGAGGAGATCAGCGACGGCCCGCGTTTTCTCGAAGCCGCTCAACAGGTTACCCATGGCGACAACCCGAAACCCGTGCTGCTGATCAAAAGCGGGCGGACGGCCGAGGGTGCCGCGGCCGCAGCTTCGCACACGGGTTCGCTTGCTGGATCGGACGAATTGTATAACGCGCTGATGACCCAGTCTGGCGTCTTTCGGGTTGAGACGGTTGCCCAGCTGTTCGATTTGGCTGAAGTATTCACCGATCCCACGTTGCCCAAAGGTCGGAGCACGGCGATCATTACCAATGCGGGCGGCCCTGGGATCATGGCGACGGATGCGTGCATTCGCCATGGGCTTGAGTTGTCTAAGTTTCAAGACTACACGAAGAAGTCGCTTCAGTTTCAGATGCCGACGGTTGGAAGCATTAAGAACCCGGTGGATGTCATCGGGGATGCGCGGCACGATCGCTATCGAGCGGCCCTTGACGCGGTGACGGCCGACAGTCGAGTCGATCAAGTGCTGGTAATTGTAACGCCGCAGACGATGACCGATGTGACGGAAATTGCGCGCGTTATTGGTGAGACGAAGGAGTTCTGCGACAAACCGATCTCTGCCTGCCTGATGGGTCTGGAAGATGTTTCCGAGGGTGTTGAGTTATTGCAGAAGAAGTTCGGTGTTCCGACGTTCGCTTTCCCGGAAAACGCCATGCGTGCCTTGGCGGCGAAGAGCCGATTTGGTCGTTGGGTCCGATCCCGCCTTCAAGGTTATCGACAGGCGGAAGTCGATCGTTCGGCAGTGGAAAAATTGTTTGATGCGGAGTTGGCCGAGGGACGCTCCAATTTGATCGAACTCAAAGCGCTCGAAGCGCTCCGCCACTATGGATTCCCTACCGTTCCCTACCAGCTTGCAAGGTCGGCCGACGAAGCCGTTGCCGTGGCTCAGGAGATCGGCTATCCGGTGGTGATGAAGATTTCCGGTCCGAAGATCCTGCACAAGACGGATGTAGGAGGCGTCACGTTGAATCTGGGCGACGAGGCCAGTCTCCGTGCGGCGTACGAAACGATGCTAAAGACGGTTCGTCAGCGTCTCGGGGATGACGTCGAAATCTGGGGTGTGATTATTCAAAAGATGTTGGACCGTGGAAAGGAAGTTATCCTCGGCGTGACGCGCGACGATCGGTTTGGGCCGGCCCTGATGTTCGGCCTCGGCGGTATCTATACCGAAGTATTGCGAGACGTGGCTTTCCGCCTCGCTCCCATCCGTGAGAATGTTGCCAAGGAAATGATCCACGAAATTCGCTCGATTCAATTGCTGCAAGGTGTAAGGGGCGAGCCGCCTTCGGACTTGGTTGCGGTCGCCGATTGCTTGCTCCGACTCAGTCAGTTCGTCACCGATCATCCGAGGATTCAGGAGCTGGATATCAACCCGCTGTTGGTTTACGCACGAGGCAAAGGCGCCATGGTCGCTGATGCGAGA
>JAJSAJ010000754.1 GCA_024274855.1 Planctomycetota bacterium
ATCGCTGAGTCCGAACAACGGCACATGGATGCAGTTGGCCAACTGATCGAGAAATATGGACTGGAAGATCCGATAACGGACGACACGCCCGGTCTCTTCACAAACGACACTCTGCAAATGCTGTACGACGGCCTAGTGAGCAGTGGCGAAGTGGACATTAATAGCCTCGATGTGGTGATCCAAGGTGGCGGGGTATCCCTATTGGCCGCATACAACGTTGGGGCTTTTGTCGAGGAATTCGACATCATCGACATCAAGCGGGCGATTGCCCAGACAAGTCACAGCGATGTCGAGAATGTCTACGAAAACATCGTCCGAGGATCACGCAACCACCTGCGGTCATTCGTGGGGCAAGTCGACGCAGCTGGTGAAAACTATCAGCCGGTATTGATGATCGGTATCGATGATGTCACCGGCCAAGATTTGGATGCCCTGTATGAAGAGATTATTGCGGGCGACCAAGAGATAGCCAACGGACGTGGAGCGGGCGGACACAAGGGAGAGCGTGCGGGAGCGGGCTATCGAGCAAACTTGGTTTCAACGACCTTTGTCACGGATCAAGTGTTCTCCGAATATGGTCGCCGCCTTGGCAGCAGGCGATAACTCGGCACCATGGCGAACGTGGAGTTAGCAACTGCGTGGTCGCACTGCGACCGACGCTGAGCGGGAAACGGGGGTCAGACCTTGTTCTTTGCTTACATGAAGGAGTAGCAAGAATAGAATACGTGCCATGGCCCAACCACTTCGAATAGAGTACGCCGGCGCGATCTATCACGTGATGTCGCGTGGGAATGCGCGCTAAGCGATCTTCCGAGATGACGTGGTCCCAAATCACACAGACAACAAAGAACAAGGTCTGACCCCAATGCCAGCTGACCCCAATGCCAGAATGCCAACCTAGACTGTTTCTCACCGCCGTCTTCTCCTTGTCACTGCATGGAGGGATTGTCGCTGACGAGAACAACAACGCATCCCGCGCGAACAACTCTGAAGATGTCATTCGAATTATTGACAACAAGAGCTTGCCAGCAACGATTCCGTGTGAACGCATTTCCGTTGGGGGCAGAATGGGCTACAAGCCGAACATCGTGAAACTCAGTAACGGCGAGTTGCTGATGGCCAACTTTCATGCACATTACGAGACGCAGAGCGACGGCTCCGTCTGCGAACATACGGTATTGCATCGCTCATCCGACAACGGCAAAACCTGGCAGTCAAAACACTTCGATCAACTGCTCGGCAGGGAGCCGTACTTGAATGTTCTGGGAGATGTTTTGCTGATTACCGCTCATCTCAATCCTCCCGACATTCACGCGATTCCAGGACACACAACCGCTTGGATTCATCGCTCGGTGGACGGGGGCCATACATGGACAAGCACGGTTCTTGATGTTGACCGCATCCCGGAAAAGGTCGACTTGACCTATTCGAGTAGAAATATCATTGAGTTAGACAACGGTTCATTTGCGCTCGGAATCGGTTGCGGCATGGGCAGGGATTATCTGTTCCTATCCAAAGACAAAGGAGTTACCTGGATTCCAAAGAAGATACAGGTTTCAGGGTTTGACAATCGTTCCTATCGATACTCAATCCTTCAGGAAGGGATCTTTTTTCGGACCGAAACAGGGCGTTTGCTGCTGCTTGCGCGATGCGAGCTTCCGAAACTGAAAAACCTCGACAAGAACCTCCCTGGGCTTCCCAAGTTCGATTCCACTAGGACATCGGACCTTGACCGGTACGACATCGAGATCATTTTTGAGTCGAAAGACAACGGCCTGAGTTGGAGTCCGCAGAACGCCATTCCATTGATCGGATGTATGTATCCCTCGGTTTGCAATCTCGGTGGTGGAACGTCCTTGTTTACATTCACCAAAAGAGTGCCGAGCAATGGGTTAGAGATGGGCGTCTATGCGTGCTTCCTTGAGGAGCAAAAGGACGGTCTCGTGATGGCAAATGTAAAAAACGACTTAATCGTCATTAGCGAAAGAACTCATCCGTATCTTCAATCCGGTGGTGGATTCGGGAACACCTTGCTGCTTGATGATGGCTCATTGATCACGCCCTATTCTTATTACTGCGCCGTTCCGGAAATTGATACACTGATGAAGAGCGGTCGTTTTCGCGACAAGGAAACCTACAACCTTTACCGAAACAGAGCCTTTCCCTACTTCCGTCGTTGGGTTCGGCCATTGACCTGGGAAAGGTTCGTCAAGCAGGATCTTGCCATGCAATCCCACTGGTTTCTCGGCTGCTGTCAGGTGTTGACTCTTTGTGGGCCAGCGACCGAGGTTGTCAAATGGAGACTCGATCCACCGAGTCAATGAGTGAAGCATTATCTGTTCAGAAGTTGCAATCAAGAGCAGAAGAAATTATCCGCAGAGGAATGCACCTATGAAAGACAAAGGCAACCACAGATCAAGGCGCAGACGCAACGGTTTGAATTCTGCTGTGTGGGGAATCGCGTTGCTCTTGAGTTGTTCGAACGCGATCGCAGAGACATCGCATAGTGATGGCGGCGTTGTTCCTCCGAAAGGTGTTGCTGTTGTCGTCGGCTCCAATGCTGACAAGTTGGAGCGATCTGCCGCCGAGGAATTGTGCGATTATCTCGACAAGCTGTTCGGCATCAAGACGCAGCCGACGACCGGGTTGCCAGATTCGGCTAAGGCGATCTTGCTGGTCGGTAGTCCGGATACGAATCCCAACGTAGCAAAAGCGATGGGAAAAAAGGTGGGGGAAAGTTAGCGACCAGGGGATCGTTTTGAAGCGGGACAAGCTCGACGGCAAACCGGCACTGGTGATTGGAGAAGAAAAGGGGACGGGGGTCATTGTAATGTGCGCGACAGAAACGCCCCCCGTCCCTTTTTCGTGGCCGCGAAGGAGCTTGTCCAACCGCCGAAGCTGCTCCACGTCCTCGGGCCGCATCATGCCCGTGTGGTCCGGTGCCGTCGCCAGCAGCACATTGGCTGCGGCACGGCCGGCCCTGACGTCCCGATGAAGCTGCTGAACGTCCACCCCGAGTTGACGGGCTGCTTCCGAGACATTGAACAAGTTCAGAACATTTCGTCTTTCGTCCGCCGTTACGATCAGCGGAAGATCCCGAGATCCGGTTGCTCAAGGGCTTTCGCAGGCACGTTGACGGGATTCCCGATGACATTGAACTTCCCGAGTTGCTTGCCGGATTGCGTGAAGGACAGTGTTTGACTCAGGGCCAGAAGATTTTGATTGTATTAGACCAGTTCGCGCAATGGTTGCACGCGCGGCGTGGCCAGCAGGGTACCTAGCTTGTGCAAGCCCTGCGGCACTGTGATGGTGGACGGGCGCAATGCGTGGTGTTGGTGCGCGATAATTTCTGGCTTGCGGCCAGTCGTTTCATGCAGGATCTTGAAGTCCGATTGGTCGAAGGGGAGAACAGTGCTCTTGTCGACTTGTTCGGCCCGCTGCACACCCGCAAGTCCGGAGGATATAGGCTGTACGGATTCAGATTCAGTCTCTTGGAAAAAACATGCGCCCGCCGTGCACGCATCCTACGAACTAAGACTCCCATGTGCCGCCGAAGGCGGTGCGATATGCCTCGCCAAAAGAACCGGCGACAAAACTGCATTAACACTGACATTTTCCATCACGAGTCGCTACCGCTGCACCGGCACGATCACGTACGGCATCCCAAAAGGGCCTTCAGAACTGGCTTTCGTATTGTCGGCGAGGACGATAAACTGGCAGAAGTGACCGGCTAGTAGGCAATCGGTGTCACGCTGCTCAAAGTCGGACCGCGTCATACACAGGTCGAATAGCATGAGAATAAGCCGACGACAATTCGCAGCAACGGGTATTGCCGGAGCCATTGGAGCCACTGCTATGTCGCCCGCTGCGTACGGGCACGATGAAGCACAAGAGGCCAGGTACGCAAGACTGGATGCCGGTCTCAAGGAACCCATATTCAAGAAAGAGTTGTTCGCGGAACCCGTGGTTATCGAAACTGTCGAGCTGTTGAAGTACCGCAAGTCTTTTCTCTGCCGGGTGCGATCCAAGGGTGGCGCTGAAGGGATTTCAGTTGCTCACAATACGATGCGTCTGCTTTACCCGATCTTCGTAAAGCGTTTGCAGTCTTTCTTTGTTGGCCAAGATGCACGACGGTTGGATGAGTTGCTGGAAAAGGCATTGGAATTCGCCTTCAACTTCCGACTTGGCGGCCTGACTATTGGTATTCCCTTGGCGACCATCGAGTTTGCCATCTTGGATATGATGGGACGCATATCCGGAAAACCGGTGGGGCAGTTGATCGGGAAGATTCATAACACGCATATCCCGGTTTACCAGGCTACGGAATGGCGAGAGAAGACGGTTGACGAATCGGTGGCGCTCATTCAAGCGGCGGTGGTTAGGAGCAAGGCCAAGGCCGTAAAGATTAAAATAGGTGCGCTCAGGTTCATGACCAAGGACCTGGACGCGAAAGGGCCAGCCGGCAGGACCGAAGCGATCATTCCACTCATTCGGAAAACCTTCGGTGACGACATGGCGCTCTACGCCGACGCAAACGGCTATTACAAAGACCCGGACGAAGCGAT
>JAJSAJ010000755.1 GCA_024274855.1 Planctomycetota bacterium
AAAGGACTGAAATGACTGCCTTCTGTCACCGATTGTGTGCTGGGCAACGCGCCGGACGGTGTCGCGCTTTCCCGAACGCCGCTCCCCCTCGCTCCAGCGCGCTTCGGGGGAGAAGACCCGCGAGTTACTTTTCCCCTTTAGTATAGAGTCACTGGCGATTCTGCCCGTCACTCCCTCGCCGCTTGCGCCACGCGCCTTCCGCACCGTTACGGTCAACTGCTTTCCTACTCCTGTCCATTGGAACGGTTTCGAAGGCGAGTTTGTCACACCCTACGCCCTCACGCCCATCCATCGGGTGGTCCACATGCTTGTCACTTGTCCGAACCGACGTGGTGACGACTCCCTGGCATCCCGCCTATGGAGTGCGGGGCTTTTATCACCGCTTTCGATAGCGGTACCAAGTGTCCCCGCGCACGACGCGCCCCGGAGTGACGCGGTTGGTCCATCGGTTCCACCGAAACGTGTTTGGAAGACAGCAACTTGTTCTCCGCCGGAAACGTCCTGTAAAAGCGGTGACAAAGGCACACGCACTCCAAAGCATCCCGGCATCGTTTTGGTTCTCCCTTATAACTGGAGTTTTGCATTCTTTGAAATCAAGAGCAGTTTCGAGTGCTAGCACCCACGTAGAATAAGGACTTACGACGACAGAATCTCGCCAATTCGGTATTGCAATGCAAGATTGCAAAACTTCAGTTATAAAGTAGAGAACCCTCACCCATCCGCCTCTCTTCCCGCGCTCCCGGTACGTCCTTGTGCATGCGTATTGCGGCTTGCCGACCTTTATCAGCTATCTTACTCTCTGGTACTCGCATCGCCCGGGCGTTTGCCGCGCGATTTGCGTTGATCACACCATGTTATGGTGAGCTTTCTGGACTCAGGGACTCAGCCAGTCTTCGAGCGTCAATCCCCGGACTCGGGAGAATTCACCAACGTTGCTCGTGACCAGCGTGTATCCATGGCGCAAGCAGATCGCGGCAATCTGAAGGTCGTACGGGCCAATAACGAGTCCCGCGATTTCCAACTCGTGGCGGATTCTCGCGTACTCAGCGGCATCCGCATCGTCGAACGGCAGCGAGTCAAATGGAGCCAGCGTTTGCTTCACCGTTGCGACACGGCGATCGCGGTCTCCGTACTTTTCGGCGCCGTGGAGTAATTCGGAACGTACGATCGAACAAGTTACGACATCGGCCGGTTGCAGTGTTGCGAGGCTTGCGTGAATAGGACTCCCCGGCTGCTTCAGATAGTGAATCCAGGCGTTCGTATCGAGCAGGTACGGCATTACCAATCATCCCTGTGGGGCAACTCGCCCTGTGGCGGCCGTTCGAAATCTTCTCCTGCCAGAGCGCCGGCGGTCCGTTCGAAATACCCAGTCGGCCATCCGGATGCCAAGCCACGCAATTCGTCTCGTTCGGCTCGGTCGAGGGCTTCACGGACAAGCGATTCCAGATACTGAGCGCGGGCTGAATCGAGATTGCGAAGTTTTTCGTCGAGTTCTTTTGCGAGTCGGTTCATGTCGGAATCCTAGCATCATCGAACGCGGCGGAATAGTCGCAGTACCTGCATGATGGGCGCGCGGTGCTCTTGAGCTTCTCTCGCGCATGCCAATATTATACTAAACGACGTTCTCCACGCAATCCATAAGGCGCGAATACAATAACCTCTCCGGCGACACGTCAGTGGAGGTGCCAGCGCGCCACCGGCCGCATTCTGGTGTGCCGGCACTCGCCATTGCGTTTACCGATAACGGAACCGCTTCGAAGGCGAGTTTGTCACCCTATACCATGGGATTTACGTGACGTGAGTGCGATTTGAAGCATCGTTCGGTCGCGGTACGCTCCGGAAGAAAGAGTTCTTTGAAAACAAGACTGTTTCATGTCACACACATCAGGAAATGTCACTCGCTTCAGCCTTCACGCCCATCCGTCGGGTGGTCCACGCAGTTGTCACGTGCCCGAATCACCTCGGTGACGACCCCCTGGCATCCCGCCATCGTTTTGGTTCTCCCTTATAAGTAGAGAACTCTCACCCATCCGCCTCTTCTCCCGCGCTCCCGGTGTGTCCTTGTGCATGCGTACTGCGGCGCGCCGACCGTTATCATCTATCCTACTTTCTGCCAGCCGATACTGGCTATTCTTATTCTTCTGCGATGCGATTTATCCTCAGTATTCCACTTGATCCGGCAAACAACAGTCACGCGGATTCCTGTTTTTACTCAGCGACGCGATTCAGTGCGTGATCCGGTGTTTTCGCGCAACTCAATTCTGTACCGAAGACGATCCTCCACTTCACTATCCATATTGACTGCTTCACCGTGGAGATACGCGATTCCATCTGTTACGCAGTAACGAAATGGCTGAGCTGTCATTACATCGTCTGGCACGGGAAGCTCAGTGATTGCCTCGAGTGATTCCGGAAGCACGCCACCATTGCGGGCCGCAAAATCCCGGATCGCTTCCACGATTCGCAGAATGTCGATCCGCCGGCGCAACGACCAAGCACCTGTGTAGATATCTGTTATTTCCGGGACCTGCCTTGAATACACTGGACGTGTTTGCATTGCCCAATGGCGGCGATAGGCTTTCCGAATCAATGGAAGACCTTGAGGTGGTGGCAAGAGCATTCCTCGCAATATCCGATCCCATTCCGCTTGGCGCATCGCAAAGAACCAGTTCACTATCAGTTCATCTTCAGACATTTTAGGCACTTTCCCGATCAGCGACGGCAAAGTCTCCAAAAGTTGTTCTCTTACCGTTGCGAGGTCACCGGCTAGCGGTTGCGCTGCGTCTCCCCGTTCAAATAATACGAACGCACGCGGGGAAGTCTGCTCAGAGACAATTCTCTGCAGTCTTTGCCGGACAATCTTCCACTCTTGTTCCCCACAAATATCCTCAAGTTCCTTGATTCCTGTCTCGCGGTGCAGCGTATGTCGCTCCCAGTCAAGGGCTGTGTGCAAATTAATGAATGGGGCAGGGATTTGGCTAAGCGCCCAATAGAGGTTCGGCGACTTCGAATGCTGTTGCATTTCTTCGATTCGATCCAAAAAAAGACTCGCATTGTCAATTTGAATAACCTTAGCCAAAGCGATGGGAGCTGCCTCACAATGCGCAATCACTCCAAGACCAACAGTGATCTTCTCCACTGCGTCGTCGAGTTTCCCTTCTGCAATGTCAGCCCGACAATCCACTGCTAGGCCACGCAATCTGACTCTGATGTTGGACATCCCCGGGATGTCGACAAAACAGTTAAGCTGTTCGCCGATGCTCGGATATTGCCAACTTGCTTCTCTGCAATATGCCGCGCGCCGCAATTCGCTGAAATCCACAAGCGGCGTCTCCACTCGGGCTGCTTGAGGTGTGAATTCGGCTCGCTCCTTGGCAAGCATGCACTTCAACTTGGCGGCATAAGACTTCCACGCACGGGGGTTCTCTGTGGATGCGAGTCGAAGGAGTATTACAGCAGCGTTGCCTTGTTTTCGCTCGAAGGAACGAGGAAAGAAACTAAGGTTCAAGTCAAGTCGCGCTGATGACCGTGGTGTAACGTGGATTTCCGTCCAATCGCCGTCACATTTCCGCGCATGAAGCGAACACAAAATCACAATGAGGCATAAGACGATACCGCCCACGTGGCGACGCACGTAAGGGCCCATGTTCGCGATACTTCTCATCGACCATCTCCCGAAAACACACGGATACTGGAACATCTCGCGTCGAGCCGCGAACAAACAGGGCTACCTGTCCCCCATGCGACCTTCTTGTGACTTCCCATCGGGCGAAGTCCACAATACCGTGAAGATTTTCGATCAACAAGACGTCACTGCTCGGTAGCTCAATCACTATCTTGTATCTTTTCTGAAACCTAATCGTGAGCTTCGACAATAATCGCGGCAGGCGTTCTTTCCAAGTCCTGCTACAACCCTGCACGCCGCCCTCAATGCTGGGGTTGGGTATGCTCGGCACATGGCAGCCTGTTGCCTGGCGCCCGCCTCGCATGCAGCCAAGCAATCTTTGAGGTCTTGTGCAAACCCCTTCGTGCACTCCGCTGCGGCCACCACCGTGCATGCCTTAATGTTTAGTTTTCTTGGACACTTATTCCTATTGATTGGCGATCCGGCGTTAGGTGAACTGTGTGAGTACTCCACCTGCTAAAGCAGGTGGCTTCCGAAGATGGTGTGGTGGGGGACGGTCGCGGCGTTAGGTGGACTGTGTGACGGCTCCGCCAGCTAAAGCAGGCGGCTTCTAAAGACGGTGTGGTGGGCGTCCGTATTCGATCCGTGGGAGGATGCACCACGCGATCCGGAAGACGCGTTGGACGCCGCGAGTCTCACGCCTGCTCGGCGCGAAGGCTACGGGTACGACCTGACACTGGCG
>JAJSAJ010000756.1 GCA_024274855.1 Planctomycetota bacterium
GATCAGGTTATGAGCGACGCGTCGCCTTCGCTTCTGCCGGCGTCCACAAGCAAGGACGATGCCGCGTTCTGGCTGTACAGTTCGGGGACCACCGGGCCACCGAAGGGTGCAATCCACCTTCACCATGACATGTTGGTGGAAGCCGACCTGTACTCTCGAGGTATCCTGGGGCTGACAGAATCCGACGTGTCGTTTTCCGTAGCCAAGCTGTTCTTTGCATTTGGATTGGGAAACGGGCTTTACTTTCCACTTCGCTCCGGCGGGACAACTGTCCTTCTGCCCGGTCGCCCGACGGCGGACAAAGTCTTTGAGGTCATCGACCGGTACCAACCGACGGTCTTTTACAGCGTACCAACCAGCTACATCGCACTGCTGCACAAGGCCGAACAGACGGGCCGAACCAGCCTGGGACGCGTGCGTCTGTGCATTTCCGCCGGTGAACCGCTCCCCAAACACTTGTTCGAGAAGTGGAAAGAGCGGTTTGGAGTCGAAATACTTGACGGCATCGGCTCAACGGAAATCCTGCACATCTACATCTCCAACCGGCCTGGCCAGGCGATGCCGGGCAGTACCGGCCAAGTCGTCCCCGGCTACGAGGCCAGGATTGTCGACCACCATGGATCTCCGCTTCCGCCCGGACAAGTTGGAACACTGCTGGTCAAAGGCGATAGCATCGCGTCCGGATACTGGAACAACCATGAACGGACCAAGGATACGTTCCACGGCCATTGGATCAATACACACGACAAATTCTTAATGGACGAGAATGGCTATTTTTGGTACGCCGGACGAGCGGACGATATGTTCAAAGTCAGTGGTCAAGCGGTTTGGCCTGCCGACGTGGAGAGTGTGTTGATGCGGCATGACGCCGTTCTGGAAAGTGGTGTTGTCGGCGCACGAGGCAAGGATGGACTGATCAAACCGGTGGCGTTTATTGTTTTGCGGGACGGTCGGAAACCATCGCCAGAACTAGAGCGCGAACTGCAAGACTTCGTCAAGAGCACAACCAATCCGCACAAGTATCCGCGAGCGGTAGTATTCGTCCAGACGCTTCCCAAAACGGCCACCGGCAAAATCAAGCGTTTTCAATTGCGCGAGATCGCCCAAAAACAACAGGTCCTCGCCCGGTAGGCAATCACCCCGTGACATCTGCACACCGTGTGGACAGGCTGTTTCACGAGCTCTGACAAGCCGCCCTCAAGAGCGAGGTGCCTGCAGCCATTGATGGCCCGCCCTATTGGAAACCACGGATAAGACGACCACAAACCGGCCAAGGATTCGGTTCTTCGATCTCTTTCGTTGGTTGTTCCGTCTTGCGGCCGTACGCAATGGGGCCCACGGATGGCAAAGCGGCCCACGGATAAGGAGACTGAGCGCGAAAACGCTGGCTGTTGGGGGTTCGAGTTCGGTACTGGCACTAACCCGAACTCCCACCCACTCTACCCCGATGCCGGCTACATCCGCAACAAGGCCGAGCCCCAGACAAAGCCCGAGCCGAACGAGACGAGCAGACAAAGGCTGCCGGGGTGGACCATCCCGGACTTACGGGCCTGGTCCAGAGCAATGGGCAAGGTAGCCGATGCGACATTGCCATGGTCGACAACATTCAAGAAGACTTTTTCTAGTGGAAAGCCCGTCCGTTGGATGACCGCTTCCAACATTCGCAAGTTCGCTTGATGGGGAATCAGAACATCGATATCGTCCATCTTCAGACCATTTACGTCCAGTGATTCGAAGACCGACTCCGACATCCTGGCAACGCCGTTTTCAAACACTTCTCGGCCGATCATGCGGAAATGCACGCGTCCCGTGTCGATGTCATCTTTTGTCAAATGCTCTTTTCTCGGCAGCGCACTGCCGGGAGCCTCGGTGTAAAGAACCTTGGCACCGCTTCCATCGGCATGAAGAATTGTTGAAAGAACCCCGGTGTCCTTTGCGTTGTCGGTCGGTCCGACCACGACGGCACCCGCGCCATCGCCAAACAGAATCGAGATATTTCGGCCGTCGTACGATCCGTCGATCCGAGTGGAAAGGACTTCCTAACATGCAATCAGGACATGGCGATAGGCGCCTGCGGTAATGGAGTGGTCAGCGATAGACAATGCGTAGAGCAGTCCCGCGCACTGTTGTTTGATGTCAAGAACCGGAATGCCGGACAGTCCCAGTTTCGGTTGGAGGAAGAACGCACTGCCGGGATCGGCGTGGTCGGGCGTGATGGTGTTTAGGATCAGCATGTCGATCTGATCCATCGTCAACCCGGCATCCTCGACCGCAGCCTGACAGGCAGGAACAGCCAGATCGGACGCCCCGACCCCCGGTTCCGCGTGATGCCGGCGTTCGATCCCGGTCCGTTCCACGATAAACTCGTTGGTCGTCTCCATCATCTCCATGACATCGAAGTTTGTTACGACGCGAGGCGGTACATAATGTCCAGTTCCCAGGATTCGCGAATGTGTCATGATTCGATCTCAATCCCCTCGTGTCGCAGAGAGTTCTTGACAAGCAACTCGCAGTTCTTCTGAAAGAACCCTCGAGACAGCTGTCCTGTTTTTTCGTAGACGTCGGCCCCCAGTTCCTTGGCGATTTCCCGAACCGATGTGCCCGATTCTGCCTTGGCCACGATCTGTTGATGGTATTGCTCGGTCGCTGCAACCGCTTGGCGAAAGTAAGTTGCGACGTCCTCGACGCCCCGAATCACGGCATTGTGACTCAGGCAGAGGGTCTCAGCACCTATTTCGGCCAGTCGTTCGATCGAACGGAGATAGTCGCCATAGCTGGTAAGGTAGCCGGGCCACATGAAGTCCAATTCGGGCATAAAATAGCCCGTGGCATCAGAGATGATCAATACGTTTTCTGCCGGTTCATGGAAGCTGAGACTACAGTGGCTGTGTCCCGGGGTTTCCAGAACGCGGAAAGAGACACCCTGACTCACTTCGATACTGTCCCCGTCGCGGACGATGCGGTCGATCGCAATTTGGCGTTCCACTCGCGGCGACGTGCGATCTGCCTCGGTTATCACCTCTGAACGAATCAGCCAATCGGTCAGAGCGTCGTCCATTTTGCAGAAGAAGGAAACAGCTTTTTCGATCTGCAACGTCTTGGCCGCGGGCTCGGAAGCAACGACCGACACGTTGGGAAACATCTCGCGAAACACGGGAATCGCCATCACATGGTCGGGATGCGCGTGGGTCACAACGACCTGTTTAATGGTGTCGTGTGCGATACCGAGCGAGCCAAGTTGCTCATCCAGAACCGGTCCCATGGCACTGACCACACCTTCGAAGATCGTGCATCCCTGCACGTCTTGGTATAGATAGAGTGGAAACGCATTCGTACCGAGCATCCACAGTCGGTCGGTAATCTGGACAGGTGGGTCCTTGATGAGCATTGGTTATTCTCCTTGTTCGGCTTTTTCCAGAGCAAACAATGCGGCTCCCAGAGCGCCAACACACTGCGGGTCCGGGGGCACGAGCACTGGGGTCTGAAAAGCCTCTTCGGTCAAGATTCCAAGCAAGGGGTTGTGGGCCACGACGCCGCCGGTCATTACCAGCGCGCCTTCGACGATACCCATTTCGCGGATTCTCTTCACGACCGAGCGAAACGCTCCTTTCACGATGTCGTCAACAGACTCGCCCGCGCGGATCTTTTCCAGGATCTCGGTGGCGGCAAAAACCGTACAGAAACTGCCCAGCGTCACCTCTTTCGTCGATCGCTCGGCCAACCCGTTGAGTTCACTCACTTGCAGGTCGAGACGCATGGCGATCTCTTCAAGAAAGGATCCCGTGCCCGCCGCACACTTTCGGTTCATCTTAAAATCGAGACGTCGCCCCTGACCGTCCAGATGGATCATCTTGCTGTCCTGGGCCCCGATATCAACGACCGTCATGGGCCGACGAAAATGGGCGAAAGCGCCTTTGGAATGGCATGCAATTTCGGTCACGGAAGTGCACGGCCAAGGTACGTTGTTTCGCCCGTACCCCGTCGAGACAGACCGTTGCATCTCCTGGCTCGGCAAGTTCACCCCAGCCAGTGCTTCTTCCAGACAACGGTTGGCGGACTGGCCATAGTCCACTCCCGATCGACGGACCGCACGAGCCACCGGGCGCCGGTCCTGATCGATGATCACCAACTTGACGGCGGAAGCGCCAATATCAATACCACAGAAATACGACATAGCTCAACGCCCTACACCTCGGCCAATTGCTCGGCAAAAGCCTCGATATTCGTTCGAGTTTGTTCGTCGGAATACAGCCGCAAGTCATTCAAATCCCCATTGATCGTCAGGAACGGCTTGCCAAGCTTCCGGCGCATGCGCTGCGGCATCTCGTAGCGACAGTTCGAGTTATTGGGACACGTTTTTGCATCGTGGTAAAGGATACCATCGATTTGGAACTTTTCGGCCATCTGCTCAATGTACTGTTCTTTCCGATCGTCGCTGCGACAAATGAAGATCTCCGAGTAGGCCCGCGCCATGCCGGTAAATGGATTGTCGGGGTCAAGATCGTCAAAGATCCAGCTGTTACAGTAGGTCGACGCGACAACGCAGATCCGCAGCTGAAGAAACTGATTCGACAGATCCTTCAATTTCCCCCAAATCGGCATTCCTTCCCAATAGATCCGCGTCCTTTCGCCCTCGATCGCCGCCACGCCGTCCGCGATCCGCTGTTCCAATTCGGCCAACAGCACTTTGTAGAAATCGACAGCATCCTGGGTTCCTCGCATCACAACGGCCGGCCCCATCTGGATGGTGCCGTCAAAGAAAGTGATCGGGGATGGTACGGTGGCCGCGGTCTCCAGCACTTGTTTCCACAACTCCGTGCACTCTTTGGATAGCCGAATAATATCTCGAAGTTTGTCGATATCCAACTTAGTGCCGACAACTTCTTCCAGAGGCTCGACCAACGCTTCGGTCTGAGCGGCCACGTACTGAATCAATGACTCGTCCACCTCGCCGACCGCGCGGGGCGTATGGACACCAAGACAAGGAACATTCCAATGGCGCGCGTACCATTGAAACCAATCCTTGACATCGCGGCATTGGTTCGTGTTAAAGACCAGCACGTCGGCTTTGGGAACACCGGGCATGCCCATTCTCTGGAGCGGTGTTTCGCCTTTCAGGTACGACCCAATATCACTGGTCAGGTACGAACAAATATCGGGTGAAAAACCTTCGGCGTTGGCCAACGGAATCAGTTCCATGGCCTTCCGTGTTGCGCCGAGCATCGCCCCGTGGTTCTCGGGAAAGAAAACGTTAAAGCCCATGGCTCGAAGCAACTCGGCCGGACCAACGCTTGTGCACCAAGCTGTCTTCTTTCCTTGCTCGGGTCCCTCGGCAAAAGAACCGAAGTGCTTGGCCATCACTTGCTTCATTTGCTTGGTCGCCGCAAAATCCTTACGTTCCGGAGCAGCCGACATTACGAAACTCCTTCTATGTTCTGCAATAGTTGACAAGGAGAGAACCGC
>JAJSAJ010000757.1 GCA_024274855.1 Planctomycetota bacterium
ACGCTTTGCCATCCGTGGGCCTACTTCCCCTCTCCATCCGTGGGACGCTTTGCCATCCGTGGGCCTACTTCCCCTCTCCATCCGTGGGACGCTTTGCCATCCGTGGGCCTACTTCCCCTCTGCATCCGTGGACCGTGGACGCACCTCATGCCAAACGGTCAACTGCGTCATGCAAAGCACGGATAGTTTCCAGGTTATAGTCTGCCTCGATATGGTACCCGATTGTCAGATCACCATCCTGGTTTTCCTTCATTACTTGCTCGAACCAAGCGAGGATCGAGTCGGGCTAGAGGGCCGACATGTGACCGACCAACGGTGCGATACCAACCGGAAACTCGAGCCCGAATACACGTCGGATTTCCGCCACCGACGTTTCCCCACCGACATCGATCGAGCCAATTCCGTCGATCATCTTACACGACTCGATGATGTGATCGCTTCGGCCGCATGAGTGAAACCGCAACGGTGGAAAGTGACGCCCCAGCGCGGACGCAGCCGGCACCATGAACGTCCGGAAGTTCGCCACGTCAACCATGCAGGATACGCATTCGCCAACATGGATCCCTTCAACGGGCATGCGGCCGACGGTCGAGAAATGTTCGACGAGCACGATCGACACGCGAGTCAACCAGTCGACGACGCGCCGGCAGCGATCGGGCTCGACAACCATATCGGCCAGGAACGCATCTCCATGGAACTTCATTCCAGACGTCACGGCACCGTGCACAGCAGCTCTGCCCGACTGGTCCCAGAAAAAAGGCGGAATCGGTTGAAACGGGCTCGTATCGTCATCAAGAACTTCACGAATCTGCTCATCCAACTGACAGACCAACGGATGCTGCACCAACGACTCGGGAGTGGGCAACTGCGTCACGTCGCCACCGGCCAGGCAAGTGGTCGAAATATCGGCATCCGCATCGCTGTGCGGAATCAGTTCGGCACCAAGCAGGCATCCGACGAGCATATTCGGTTGAAGTCCGCCGATTTGGATCAGATTCTCATCGAAATACTCGCGTCTTCCAAGATTCGACTCCGTATAGAAGACGTTCAGGTCGCCCAACAGTCGCTTGGCGGCCTCAGCACACATCCGATCGACCTTATGTCGCCGCGAAGGGTCGAAATAGTAGTCGCGGTCAAAGACCGGTCCGATCTGGCGAGCCATCCAACCTTTCGAAACGCTTCCGGCAATGCGAATCACAACAAGTCACTCCCTACTTCTTTCCGGCAATGTAGCCGTTCACGCCGCTGGGGTCTGACGCAATTTTAGGCGGAGAAGCCGTTTCTTTACACGAACGCATTTTGTCGCCGAAAATGGGTCTGACCCCTTGGAAGCGAACCGGCGGCCTACTTTCCGTGAACGGTTACCCGGCAATTGATCCTTTAGTCGACGGAGCATTGGGGGATCGGCGAACAGCCCAAGCGACCATTCGAACAAATATTCTACAGTATTTCCTGGCCACGGTTTTTCCCGCAAGCAAAAAGTAAAGAAGAAGAACAAGAAGAATACGAAAAGAGGGAAGATGTAAACCCACGGATGGCAGAGCGGACCCACGGATGGGAAGGAAGAAGTGTGCGGAAGGAGAGAAAACCACAGAGGCACCGAGTAGACCGAGAAGCGTGAGACGAAGATGGGGAAAAAGGGAGTGCAAAATGAAGAAATGAGGGGATCGAGAACGTCGGCGATGGAGGTGGAGGCGACGGAGGTGCCGTGTCTCTACGCCAACGGCGTTAGTCCTCATAGCCCAGTCCTAGAAAAGGGTTGGATGCCGGAGGTCTTCCGGAGGCATCCTACCCTGGGAGCCGAGTCGCTTCCATGTTTCTTCTCTGTGCCGCGCTGTGTCTCTGTGGTTTATCCATTCCGCGGATAGCAGGGCGGACCAAGTCATTTTTTTGCCTGCTTGCGGGCATTGGGCCATCGTGCGACAATTATATATCAACTTGACAAACACCCAGGAGAACTGGCAGTGAAGACTTTACGCGACAGGCGAGTCGCCGGAGCGGACTGGTCGACAGCATGGCTTATCCGATTTCTGGCCGTGGCAGCGGCCGCCAGCGTGGTCAGTGCATCGAGCGTTGCGGCCGAGCAACCCCAGAAAGCCGCCTCCAAGGAAGTCGTCAAGGAGATTCACCAGGGCGGATATGTCGAGAAGGTTCAACCGGGGGTTGATTATAAGGATCGGCTTCCGCGGGTCGCTCCGAGAACGCCGGCCGAATCACTCAAGGCATTCCACGTTATCAAAGGTTTTCACGTCGAATTAGCCGCCTCCGAACCGCGAATTTGCGACCCGGTCGACATCACGTTCGATGAAATCGGCCGGATGATTGTTGCCGAATTGATCACTTATTCCGAAGCAAGGGACACGCATGCCGGGCGTGTGTCGGTGCTGGAAGACACCAACCAGGACGGCCTGTATGACAAGCGCACTGTCTTGGTCGACCAGCTCGATTGGCCCGTCGGCGTGCTCTGGTTCGATGGCTGAGTTTTCGTTGCCAACTCGGCCGATCTGCTCTACTGCAAAGATACCAATGGAGATGGCAAGGCCGATATTCGCCGAGTCGTATTTACCGGCTTCGATTCGAAACCAAACCAATGTCCCAACAGTCTGCGTTGGACACTCGACAGCCGAATCGAATTGATGCCGAGTCACGGCGGCGGGCTGATCGAATCGGTGCAATGGAACGTGGAGCACCCGGACCAGGCGGTCAAGCCGGTTCAGATCCGGGGACGGGACATGAGTTTCGATCCTCGCACGGGCAGGATGCGGCCGGAGAGTGGCGGATCGCAGTACGGAATGACATTCAGCGACTGGGGCTGCAAGTTCGAGTCGGCCAACAGTGCGCCGATCGAAATGATCATGTACGAGGACCGTTACATTGCACGCAACCCGTTTCTGACAGCTCCATCCGCACGTCTTCGCATCTGGGTTGATGGCATGTCGGTCTACCGAACCAGCCAGGTCGAACCGTGGCGAATTATTCGAACCGAAATGCGTAAGAGCGGTGTTTTTTCCGGACCGATCGAAGGGGGTGGGCGACCGGACGGCTACTTTACTTCAGCTTGCGGAGTCATGATATACAAGGGCCATGCATGGCCCGACTCGTTCCGTGGAAACGCATTTGTCTGCGAAGGGGCCGGTGACCTGGTACACCGCATGCGATTGGATCCCGATGGTGTCGCCTTCACGGCCCACCGTACGGAGAAGAAACACGAGTTTCTGGCTTCCGACGAAATCTGGTCGAAACCGGTGCAACTGCACAATGGTCCGGACGGTCTGCTTTACGTCGTCGACATGTACCGCGAGGTCTTCGAGCACCCGGATGCGGTCCCCCCGTCGGTCCGCAAGTATATCGACCTGAACACGGGCAACGATCGGGGCCGCATCTACCGCGTGGTTCCCGATGGATTCCAGCAGACTCGCCCGACGAACCTTGGCCGCTTGTCGGCGGAACAACTGGTCGCCTTGTTGGCGCATCCCAACTTCTGGCATTGGTCGACGGCCAGCCGTTTGCTGTACGAACGCCACGATCCGGCCGCCATTGTTCCGCTACACACGTTGGCGGCCAAATCGACTTCGCCGCTGGGTCGAATGCATGCCCTCTACGTTCTTGCCGGCTTGAACCGGCTCACAGCCGAAGACATCCTGCCCCGGCTGAACGACACGCACCCGCGGGTGCGTGAGCATGCGATACGGTTGTCGGAAAGAGTGCTGGCCGACTCGCCCGCCATTCGTGCCGAGTTGTACACGATGACCGGCCGGCAGGACGCGCGCTGCAGGTACCAGTTGGCATTCACATTAGGCAACATCCCCGGGGACCAGGCCACTGCGGCACTAGCCAAATTGGCTCGGAAGGATGGTGCACAACGGTGGAATCGGCTGGCTATCCTGAGCTCGTGTTTCGGGCGAGCGGGCGACCTGTTTTCGCAGCTCGCGTCCGATGTCACGTGGCGAAATGAGGCAAGTTCGATTTCGCTGCTGGAAGTGCTTGCCCAGCAGACGGGCCGCCAGAACGAGCAGGACCAGGTGGGCGAGGTCATCCGCTCGCTCGAAGCATTTGACAAGAAGGAAACGAAGCTATCCAAGGCGGTCGTTCGGGGCTTGACCAAAGGTTTGTCCGGTTCGCACAGCCCGTTGTTGGCCCGGTTAACCGGAAGCGGTTCGACACGTGCCGGCGACTTGCTGGCCACGCTGATCCGGGATGCTAAGAAGACGGCTGAGGACGAGACGAAAACAACTGCCGAGCGAGTGCAGGCGATCCGATCCCTGTCGATGGCCTCATTCCAGCAAATCCAGGGCGTGCTGGAATTGCTGCTCGACAGCCGCGAGGCGGCGATCGTTCAGAAGGCCGCTCTGCAAACACTATCCCGTTTTCAAGAGCCGGCCGTGGCGCAAATGATTATCGAAGGCTGGGCCGGCTTTACACCGGCTGTCCGAAATGAGGCAGCGGAAGCGATCTTCTCACGCCCGGAACGGCTTGCCGTACTGCTTAAGGCCCTTGAAGACCAGGCGATCCCCACGTCGCAACTCGATCCCGCTCGCATTCAATTCCTGCTAAAGCATCCGAATGCCAAGATCCGCCAGGAAGCAAAACGACTGCTCGGCGGTGTCAAGCTGACACGACGCGAGGATGCATTGACCGCCTACAAGGACGTCCTGAAAATGAAAGGAGACTCGCAACAAGGAAAGGTCATTTTCAAACGCGAGTGTTCACAATGCCACAAACTGCAGGGCGTTGGCTATGACCTCGGGCTGCCGCTCCAGAATGTCAAGACCCGTGGCGCTGAAGGGATTCTGATGCAGGTCCTCGACCCGAATCGTGAAGTCAATCCGGCCTATGTCAATTACTCGGTCCTGACCGAAGACGGGCGCCAACTGACCGGTGTGATCACCGCGGAAACAGCGACCAGTATCACGTTGAGCCGTGCCGAGGGCGAGGAAGACACGGTGCTCCGCAGTGATATTGATGAAATCCGCAGCACCGATCTGTCGATTATGCCCGAAGGACTGGAAACGAAAGTAAACAAGCAATAGATGGCGAACTTGATCGCGTATCTCTTGGAAGTCGTCGAATAACTGATTAACGTAACCGTTCACGGAATGTAGGCCGCCGGCTCGCTTCCAAGGGGGTCAGACCCATTTTCGGCGACAAAATGTGTTCGCGTAAAGAAACGCTTTCTCCGCCGAAAATTGCGTCAGACCCCAGCGGCGTGAACGGCTACCTGTTTAACACACCCTTTTAGAAAGAGGAACCTCTGCCATGCGTAGTGCTCGATTGCTCGTTTTGTCGGTACTAGCCACTCTGGTCTTTGGCTGGACGACTGGTTCAAGTCTGGCCGACAAAGCCACACAGAAGCCGGTTCGCGTCTTAATCGTGACGGGGCACGATGTCAAAGTGCACCCTTGGCGGGAAACAACTCCGTTTATCCGGAAGGTCCTCGAAGATACCGGCAAGTTCGACGTCCGAGTCTGTGAAGAGACAAGCATTTTCGAGTCCTCCACATTGGCCGAACACTATGACGTCCTGATGCTGAACTTCGGGTTCTGGGACGTGCCTCAGCTGACCGATCGAGCCAAGGAAGGCCTCTTGTCGTTCGTCCGTAACGGCGGCGGCCTGGTCGCAATCCATTTTGCCAGCAGCTCGTACCAGAACTGGAAGGAATATGCGGAACTGCTCGGACGAGTCTGGGTAAAAGGTGTCGCGGGCCATGGTCCGCGAAGCGTTTTCACGGTAAAAATCGTCGATCACGAAAGCCCGATCACTCAGGGCGTGTCGGACTTCAAGGCGGATGACGAGCTTTATGCGAAACTGAGCGGTGACGCGAAAATCCACGTTCTGGGCGTGGCGGAATCGGACTGGAGCGGCAAGGCTGAACCGCTGCTGTTCACGAAGACGTACGGAGAAGGACGTGTGTTTCATGACCTGCTCGGTCACGATGTGAAAGCGAGGGACTATCCTGCCTATAAGAAACTGCTGATCCAAGGTACACTCTGGGCCGCCAAGGCACTGCCGGCCAAGTAGCCGGGGAGGGTTCCCGAAGTGGAAATTCGCGAATTTCTACGCAACAGCCTTCAGCGGGCTGAAATGCTGACAACTCGACTGCTCGACGGCTTCACCGACGAACAGTTGCTGGTCCGGGCAACTCGCAGCGCGAACCATATCGCCTGGCAGTTGGGACACCTGATCGTATCGACCCACCAAGCCGGCGAGATGATCAAATCGGGCTCGATGCCGAAGCTGCCGGACGACTTCTCGAAAAGGCACTCGGATCGAACGGCGGCGGTCGACGAGGCGGAAACGTTCTTGTCGAAAGCCGTCTATCTGGAAATGCTGGCCGATCATCGTCGTGCCTTGATGATGCTGATCCAGACACTAGACTACGACACGTTGTTGGGTCCGGCTCCGGACGGCTATCAGGACGCGGTTACGACCATTGCGGACCTGCTTCACCTGACGGCCGATCACGAGATTCTGCACGCGGGCCAGATCAGTGTAGTGCGCCGCGTCTTGGGCATGCCTAACGTATTCTGAACAGACAGCTTACGATGAACGGACCGGGGGTCTGCTCAGTTGGATGACCGACTAACCATCGCATTGATTTCTACCGAGCGACTCTGGCAGGGGGGCGAAGAACAAGCGTGCCAACTCGTCCTTGGATTGCGCCAGCGGGGTCATCGGTGTGTGATCGCGGGACTCCGAAACCGTCCGTTGACCGAACGGCTCGAAGCTGAGCGTTTTCCGATCATCCCGCTCGACGGCAAGCTGCCCACGCCCCGGCGGTGCCTGGCACTTCGGCACGCACTGCGAAAACACGATATCGATGTCGTCTATTTCAATGACGCGCACGGAGTGACACTTGGCGGACTCGCTGCGTGGCGATTGCCCAACGTGCTGACGGTTGCCTCGCGTCGCGCCAGCTTTCCAATCCGCTCGCCCGCAAAGTATCGGCACCTCTGCGACCAAATCTACTGCGTCTCACAATGTGTTGCCCAGCTGTGCGAACAGGCCGGCATCCCAGCCGACCACCTCCGGATCGTTCATGACGGTGTCGATCCCAAACGCGTCGAATCGGGCGACCGCCGACGAGGTCGAACAGCGTTGAAATTGAACGATACGGACCAACTGCTGCTGAGCGTCGGCAGTCTAGTTCCGTGCAAGGGACATGCCTATCTGATCGAAGCACTTCCTCACATACTGCGTCGGCACCCTAACGTTCAGTTGGCAATAGCCGGCTCCGGCGATCTGCGGACGGCATTGCACAAGCTGGCCGTGGAGCAAGGCGTTGAAAACCAGGTCCGCTTGCTTGGCTTCCGCACCGATGTCCCCGATCTGATCCACGCTTGCGATCTCTTTGTCTTTCCATCTGTTCAGGAAGGAATGGGCTCGACACTGGTCGATGTGATGCTGGCCGGCCGCCCGATCGTGACGACCACCGCGGGCGGGATTCCCGATGTGGTCTTCCGCGACAAGGAACGTCACCAGCCACTGACCTGGACCGTCCCGCCTGCAAACAGCGATCAACTGGCACACACAGTACTGAAGGCGATGGAAGCAACTGACCAGAATGCGGTGAAGATCAACGAGGCTCGGATATACGCACAAGCCCACTTCACAGTCGACCATATGGTGGAACAGACAGTACGTGCATTCCGCGCGGGTCTCAGGCAGCGGCGCGGTTGACAGCCAAGTTTGATCAGGTCCGTTACGACTGAATTTCCACGGCACATGCGTGTTCTTCGGACAGTTCATGCTGAACCAGAGAACGCTGCCATTGAACGCCCAGCATCAAACAGTTGATCCCGGACCCAATACCCAACATACCCAACTGATCTCCAGACTGAACGATGTCCTGCTGCAGCGCCACCGCCATCGTAATTGGCAAAGCTACCGACCCCGTGTTACCCAACCACCGAACGGTCGAATAGTCCAACTGCTCGTCCAACCCAAGTGCCTCGAGCATCAGTTTGCGATGGCTCACACCGACCTGGTGACAGAATGTCCGATCCAAATCGTCTCGCTCCCACCCCAATTCGTCCAAAAAATCGGGAAACGTCTCCGCACCGGCTCGGATTCCCTCATGCATCAAACGCTCCGAGTCGGTCGCCATCAGCGGTTTCATTCCATTGCCAACCGCTTCGTCGCGCCCGCTGTTACAAAGCGCGTTGTACTGCGTATGCGTGCGGACCATTCCACCAACCAACCGATTGTCCGTTTGTGAAATCCGCCGATCGACTAACAGTATCGCACAACTACCCGATCCGATCGTCAATGACGCGACCGCCTGCTTGATCCGCCGGCGAGTCAGCTGCATATCCTTGTTCAACGTGTCGATCGTATGCTCCACCAATGGCCGAGCGCTTTCGGTTCCAACAACCAAGCCAGCTTGAATCTGCCCCAACTCGATCATGTTCGCGACCTCGATGATGCCGTTGAGCAATCCGAGGCAAGCGTTGGACAAGTCGTGGATCATGCACTGCGGTTCGAGCCCTAGCTGATGATGCACGCGGCACGCTGTGGCCGGCTCGAGATAGTCGCGGCAGACGCTCCCATGAACCAACGCGCCAATCGACCGCCGGTCGATCCCCGAGATCTGAATGGCCTTTTCCGCACTTTCGATACTCTTGTCACTCGGCATCGTTCCCGGCTGCCAGAACCGCCGCTGCTCGATGCCGGTCATCAATTCAAGTCGCCCTTCGGGCAGCTTGAGACGCTGATACAGCGGCTGAAGAAGGCCCTCAATCTCGTCACTGGTGACTTCGTATTCGGGAAGTGTGTAGCCAAAGGCTTCGATACAAACGTTTTCGTACTGCATAGGAACAACTAGCGTCTTTTCGTATAGTGACGGCTTCCGGGATTAGTACACCAATGGGGCATTCTTGTTTGTCCGGCCATCCAAGTTGAAACTGAGCCGAAGAGGTTTCTTCAGATCAAGTCATCTCAAACCGGCAATAGAATAAACACTCAACCATATCGGCCCAGCGGCAGATCGTAAAGGCGTGTCATCCGACCGCAGGACCTGTCAGGCACCCTTATCGGCCTTCGCACACCGGCCGGTCAAGACAACACAACACTATTCAGCGCAATGGGTTACGCGGCCACACGACCAGACACCTGGAGTCGTACCGTTTTCTTGGCAGACCAAGTAGATTCGAAATGATGTAACACTTTAGCCAGATGGCAAGTGATCGACTCAGCGGGAGGGCGAGGCTCCTGCCCAGCCGTTCGGGCCAACAAAACAAGCGGCTCAGCGGGAGCTTCGCCCTCCCGGAAAGCCTGGCTCTCCGGGTTCTGAGGGAAATCCCAGAACGCTGCCAGACGGCTAAACAGTTACGGAATGATAAACAATTCCTTGAGCTTAAGCGAAGTTGTTACGACCTGACGTCCCAATTTGTTGCCAGAACCGTAAATATCTCTGCTACTGGATGAAACTCGACAGCTCTGCAACATCATTGGCAAATCGGTTGTCACGGCAAAAGGCAACCTACAGAAGGATGTGCCGTAAGACCTACCTGGCGCTCCGGACATTTCTCATTTCTCATTTCTCATTTCTCATTTTTCATTTTGCACTGTTTTCCTTACAGCAGAAAAAGCGGAAGAACGTCCCGCCCCGTCAAGACGAGATTCTCAACTGGCCAGCCACGACCTGGCGTTGATCCAGCCAGCAATGCCAAAACGGAGACAAGAGTCAATACGCCTGTTTTGTGTCGCGCCGGCGACGGGCTTTGACTCCATGAGCGCGAGGAGTTTTCGGCAACGCTGGGGTAAAGAAAATGCAAGCATAAAAGTGCTTGCACAAGTTATTGTGCTTGCTCGAACGTCTTACTCAAAATGATCCGTCTTGCTTGCTCTTGCACCGAACTCGCAGTACATTGCCGCAATCTTGCACGCCATCATTAGTTCAGGGCAAACAACATAAGGATATGTTTCAAGCCGTATGATAGGGATGTCGCTCGGGTATCACACCGTCGAAGACGGGTACCACACCGTCGAAGACGGAGGGATCGGCAGGATCGATCCTCACGATTGCCACACGAACAAGTCGATTCTCAGCTCGGGTCAAACAATTTGGTTTGATCGAGAGTTGGAAATCCGGTCAGGACAGAGTGTGTTCAATCGCCAGATGGTTACCAGCGGCCAGGTCCGTGACGCTGGGATTAGTGCGTCGAGACCATCTCTTTCATCACACCATACTCCGTGCTGTTGCCGCGTGCTCACGTGCGTTTCTCGCTTGTTTTTCCGTTAGGGATTTCGGAATTTTGTTGCACCTTTAAGGGAGTGTATGATGCACTGCAAACCGCTGATTGGACTCAACGCCGACTATCGATCCGCCAGAAACGACTCGCCCGCCTACACTTTTCTCGCCTCAGGCTACTTCGACTGTATCACTGAGGCCGGTGGAATCCCGGTCGTCATACCTCCACTGGACGACGAAGATGATTTGAACTGTATTTTGAGTACGCTTCAAGGTTGCGTCCTCGTCGGTGGGCAAGATCTCGACCCTCGACGCGACGGTTTCATGCTTCATCCGACCGTACGTCCGCTGGATAGCCGGCGGGAAACATCAGACCGTCTTCTGATGCGGTTGATTGCCGAGCGTCGCATGCCCGTTTTTGGAATCGGGACTGGAATGCAACTGATGAACGTCCAGCAAGGAGGTAATCTCTTCTTGCATATCGCCGAGGACATGCCGAACGCATTACCCCACAAAGACCCCCAAGACCCAAACCATCGACACGGTCTGGAAGTGATGCCCGGTTCGCTAATGGAACGCGTTTATGGCGACGGCGAGATACGGGTCAACAGTATGCACCACATGGCAATCGACGACGTGGCTCCCGGGTTCGCCATCACGGCCCAGTGCCCGGACGGTATTGCTGAAACGATTGAGAGTCAAATGGACGATTGGTTTGCCCTGGGGACTCAATTCCACCCAGAATCCAATTCCGCATCCGCATTGGACCAGCGCATCTTCGAGGAGTTCCTAGAGGGCGTCACACGATTCAACCGCGTCCTGCGCATGGTAGCCTAACGGACAAAACGTCGGTTCACACATTGTGGGCCAGCCGAATGACCCAACCGAATGCGGACTTGACAAAGTCCCCCTGCACAATTCTGTCAACTGCCGGACGAGGATCGGCAACAGACAAGACACCCTCCACGCAACCGCCGCGGCGCAACCCCGTAAGGACCCAGTGCGCCGTGGCGGTTTGGCGTTTGGGTGGCTCTATGCCGTGCCTTGGATAGACACGCGACGAACTGCTCGCGCGCCTACTGACCGTCGACCGAATCGGGATCGTTCGGATCGATGATGTGGGCCGGCGAAACAACAATCGGTGGCTGATTCTGGACGTCATCGGTGCAATCGGTACGCCGCAGTTTGTCGAGCACCAGAAACACGCCCGCAGCCAACGTGCCAGTAAAGTAGCCCAACAGTCCGCCAAGAATCAGTGTGCAGGGCAAACCGGCTAACGCACCCAACAAACTGGACAGCCCGCCTCGATTGTAAAAAAGAATCGTCACCAGTCCCCAAAGAGACATCAAGATACTTCCAGCAACGGCGGATATAAATCGCGGCATTTCACCGAACCGCATCTGAACCAAACAGATGACAATGCCCAGTGCACCCAGAAACACGTAGAGCCCGGCCGGTGCATCGAACTGCCGCAATATGGCAAACAACAATGCAAAAGCCGTCGTAATCCCCAGAATTTCGGCGATACTGATCCGCTCGGGTACCCGGTATTCCTGCGAATTGGCTTGGTGAAAAGCGCGCATAAGACATCAAAGAACGCAGTGGAAAAGCGGTCGGAACCGTAGACTCGTCGTTCACTGGCACGCATGGGAGCACATCCGTTCTGTCAGTGAAGATGTCCCCCATCATAATCGGTTATCCGGAAACCGTCATTGGCTGGCCCCCAAAAGTTCCGCAGACCGCCAAAACAGCACGCATCGGTATGATCATACCTGCCAGTCAACGACTTCACCTGTTTGAGTTTCCGTAGCCGTTCACGCCGCTGGGGTCTGACGCAATTTTCGGCGGAGAAAGCGTTTCTTTACGCGAACGCATCTTGTCGCCGAAAATGGGTCTGCCCCCTTGGAAGCGCGAAGCTCCCGCTGAGCCGTAACGCCAACCAGAGTTGACACGTTTCACCGGCTCGGCAAAAGCCGCGCCCTCCCGTTGGTCGCTGGAAGTTTGCCAAAAACTTAACGATCCTTGAAGTTAGTCCACGCACCCTCGTGTCTCGGTGCGTTTTGTGTCTGGGGGGCTTCTCAGCTCTTGACGACTCGTTGCGGTTCAGATTTCATGACGCGTTTCAAGCCAAACAGGCCAACGAATCCCCTGTCAATTTTGCGTAACCCGGAGCTCCATTGCCTCACTCATCAAATCAACGGCCGAAAGAACCTAGATAAGCTGGCGAATATAGGTCGCGATCGCCGATATACTAACCCAACAGCAATGAGGCTTGAACGTTGTCCGATCCAGAGCCGGCATCGCTGGCGTTCATTGGGCCGCGAGGCGTTGCCATCCGACGCGTACGATGGCAAGCAGATCGGAACAATCGGTGCCATACATCATCAGATCTCGGCCATTAAGCGAATCGACGTGATGAGTGAACGACCTCCCCATTTCATCCTCTATTCCAAGACGACACCTCCTCACGAGGAGTTTTCGCCTCTAGCCGGTTCGGCTGCGCAATCAGGATCGGCCGGCATGTGGCACTTCACACTCAAACGCCAGGACGGATCGAGCGAACTGACCGCATCGGCGGAGGAAGCAGGCGCGTCGGGCGAGCGTCTGGAGTTGTTGTCGGTGGTACGAGCGCTCGAGGCGTTGGACCAGCCCTCTCGCATCACATTGGTCACGGCAAGCGGATATGTTCGGCGTGGGTTGCGTTTCGGGCTCGACGCGTGGCGCGAGCATGGCTGGCAATGGGAGCGATTTGGGGCGATGGCACCGGTCAAAAACAGAGATCTATGGCAGCGTGTGGACCAGGCACTTCGTTTTCACGAGGTAACGTGCCGACCGTGGCGTTGGGATCCACCCCATGATGATTTGGCTCGGACGCAACACCTGCCCCGCCCGCACTTTAAGGCCACGCGGCCAAGCCGACTTGCCGCGAGCCGGCCCGGGCAGCAAGCGCCCGGCCAAGCTGCCGGAGGACTCGGTCGGCGACTAGTGCGGCGGCTCGTCGGGATGTTATCGATGAAACCAGCCCGGTCTTCGGACACGGATTGGCGGAAAACGGGCCCCCATTCCCGGGTCTCATCCGTGGCGTAACCTATTCGGTTTGGTGGGCTGCGGGCCAGGTTGGAATCGGAAGTTAAGCAGTTTTGACGGAAATTTGTTACCTAAATAACACGATTTGCTGCCGAATGGCAGTTGATGCGATAAACCGGGGAGAAATTGGTGCGAACCCACGTTACATTAGACAGCATGGGAGCCTTGGTCGAGGGAACTCACCAGGACCCGTTTGACATCCTGGGCCCTCATCCGATCGAGCAAGACGGCCGCACGGTAATGGCCGTTCGGGCCTACCTGCCCGAGACGCAGCAGGCCTGGGTGCTGGATCCGGCACACCAGGTGTCGCGTCCGATGCGCCGCATTCACCCAGCCGGTTTGTACGAGGCGATCTGTCCGGTACCGAGTGAGCCCCGTCAGCACTACTTGTTTCGCGTGGCCGACGACGAAGGCAAAGTAACCACCATGCACGACCCGTATTCATTCCATTCCTTGCTGACCGACTTTGATTTTTACCTGTTCGGACAGGGTCGGCACGAACGTCTGTACGACAAACTCGGCGCGCACCTGCGTACGATCGACCAGATTACCGGAACGAACTTCGCCGTCTGGGCGCCCAACGCCACAAGCATCAGTGTGGTCGGAGATTTCAATCGGTGGGACGCACGAAGGCACCCGATGCGCAAGCACTACCCGAGCGGAATCTGGGAACTGTTCATCCCGGAAATCGGACCGGGCGAAAAATACAAGTATCGCGTTCGTTCATCGGACGGACAGATCGTCGACAAATCCGATCCGTTTGCGTTTGCCGCCGAGTTGCCCCCACAAACCGCCTCACTCGTCTCCGATCTGTCGCGTTACCGATGGAGTGACGAGCAATGGATGCAACAACGCCGGAATCAGGATGGTCTGAACCAACCGATTTCGATCTACGAAGTGCATCTGGGCAGCTGGCGGCGAAGCGCTGACCGAGTGAACGGATGGCTCAACTACCGGGAATTGGCACACGAACTGGTCGACTATTGCCACCAATTGGGATACACGCACCTGCAACTGCTGCCGATCAGCGAGCACCCGTTCACCGGCAGTTGGGGGTACCAGACAACCGGTTACTATGCAGTCACCAGCCGCTATGGTACTCCGGAAGATTTCATGTACTTCGTCGACCATTGCCATCAGAACGGGATCGGCATCATACTCGATTGGGTCCCCGCGCACTTCCCACGTGACGAACACGGACTGCGTCGATTTGATGGTACGGCCTTATTCGAACACGCCGATCCGCGTCAGGGCGAGCATCCCGATTGGGGGACCATGATCTTCAATTATGGGCGCGATGAAATTCGCAACTTCCTGGTCGCCAACGCCTTGTTCTGGTTGGACAAGTATCACATCGATGGTTTGCGAGTTGACGCGGTCGCCTCGATGCTTTACCTGGACTACAGTCGCGAGGAAGGTGAGTGGATCCCCAACGAATTTGGCGGGCGCGAGAACCTCGCCGCCATTTCGCTATTGAAAGAATTCAATGAAACGACCCACGGAAATTATCCCGGCGTCTTGACCATCGCCGAGGAATCGACGGCATGGAGCGGTGTCTCTCATCCGACGTTCACCGGCGGCTTGGGATTCAGCCTGAAGTGGAACATGGGTTGGATGAACGATACGCTGCGTTACATGCATTACGACCCCATCTACCGCAAACACCACCATGACGAGCTGACATTCAGCTTGATCTATGCCTTTACCGAAAACTTCGTCCTGCCGCTATCGCACGATGAAGTCGTTCACGGAAAAGGGGCCATGCTTGACCAAATGTCGGGTGATACCTGGCAAAAGTTCGCCAACCTCCGAACGCTCTACACGTACATGTGGACCCACCCCGGCAAAAAACTCCTGTTCATGGGCAGCGAGTTCGGCCAATGGAACGAATGGAATCACGAAGCAGGCCTCCAATGGGACCTGCTGCAATGGGATACCCATCGCGGCATCCAAAAGCTGGTCAGCGATCTGAATACCATGTACCGCCGGGAACCAGCACTCCACCAACAGGACTTCGACGGCAATGGGTTCCAATGGATCGACTGTCACAGCAGCAACGACAGCATTCTGATCTATATGCGCAAAGCACTCGATCCCAACGACTTTGTTATCGTCTGCTGTAACTTCACACCCGTCGTACGCCACGACTATCGTGTTGGCGTTCCCCAAGGCGGGTGGTACCGCGAGATCTTCAACAGCGACTCGGAGTACTATGGCGGAAGCAATGTTGGTACCTACCCCGGCGCACAGGCCGAACCGGTTGAACATCAGGGCCAAACCCACTCGCTCAAAATCCAATTGCCACCACTGGCGGTCACGGTATTGAAACCGGGGCAATGACCCAGTTACTCTATTGCCAGTTGCCGACCGGCGCCCGCTTCCAACGGACTTCGAACGCTTCTTCCAGTCCGTTATACCACTGCCGAATCAAACGGCCCTGTTCCGCCTGGACCAACGTCATGACATCTCGAGACAGGGCCGCGTCGAGGAACAGTTCGCGCCGTTTCGCGTCATCCAGATTCTCGCTGTTGACCTGCACCACATAGACGGTTGTCTCGGGGTCGTCAACGGCGATCCCAAGTCCTCCGATCGGCAATGCAAAAACCGCATCCATGAACGGATCGCCCACCCGCGGTACGGTGATCGGTTGCGCATCCCGCGTGCCACTGACAGAACTGAGCATCGGACGACCACTTCCACCCATGGGCGTCGCCCCACGCGTCATCCAACTGAATTCACCCGTCTGAATAATCTGCTTGGATTGATCCGGATAGATTTCAATCAACGGCTTGCCCGCCTGGCCCTTGGCCTTGTCCACAAACTGCTGGGCTCGCTGTCGGGCCATCGGCAGCGCTTTGCGCAGCTTCCATGCCATGACCACCGTTTCACGGATCTCGTCCAACTTCGGTACCCGTTCCGGCTCCTCCTGCATGCGCCAATACAGATAGACCGTCTGGACCGGTATCTGGAAACTCTGTGACACGAGCCCGTCAATCAGACGCCGCGTGGTGAACAGGGCAAGGTCGCCACGGAACCCGAGATCTGCAATCGTCCGTCGCACCATCCCCGCACGCTGATCAAAAGTGGTTTCCGTCGCTTTCAAAAATGGATAATAGGAAGGATCCTTGTCCGTCGCTTCACTCTGCTGAATCTCCACCACATCCACGATATCGAGCAGAGGTGTCTTGCCGGCAGTCAAGCCATTGGCCTTGGCCACAGCCTCGAAATCGAACGGGGCGGGCGGCGCGACGTTCTTCATCACCTGAGCCTTCACGACCTGACGTGCGTACAGATCGACTTCGCGGCGCGCATTGTTGAGCGCCTTGTCCAATTTTTTCTCCGCAAGTGGGGTCGCCTTCTCGCGTGCCAGTCGCTCACGAATCTCCTTCCGCAATACATCGTCCAACGGCTTGTACTTCGGCTGCTTCTCAGGCTCGGATTTCGCCACATCGGTTGCCTTGCCTGGCTCGGCCGCAGCAGCCGCTTTGGGCGGTACCGGTCCCATCGGCTTGCCGCTCCCGGCCGCCGCGTCCGATCCGGCCGGTTTGCTCGACGCATCCGCCGGCTGGGCCGGCTGCGCATCGGCAACGCCTTTCTTTTCCGGAGTTTTCTTTTCCGG
>JAJSAJ010000758.1 GCA_024274855.1 Planctomycetota bacterium
ATAGGTCCCACGGATGGCAGAGCCGACCCACGGATGAGGAGGATATAGGTCCCACAGATGGCAGAGCGGAGTCACGGATGATGGTGAGATAGGTCCCACGGATGGCAGAGCCGACCCACGGATGAGGAAGGAGAGAGTGAAGCCCACGGATGGCAGGGCAGACCCACGGATGAGGAAGGAGAGAGTGAAGCCCACGGATGGCAGAGCCGACCCACGGATGAGGAAAAGAGGATAGAGCCTACGGATGACAGGGCGGACAAGGCCGATGAAAGACTGTCGTGCGACTTCGTGCCAATCCTGTGGCCACCTTGGATGGCGAAAACACTACGCGGATTCAGAGTTACCTCACCGGCATACATACATATTTTCTCAGAAACGCATTATTTTTCTTTGTATCCTCAACGCAATCGTCCGTGCTACCGTGGCTCGACTCATAAACGTACCAGCCGTCGTACTCGATCTTGTTGAAGGCTCGAAACGCCGCAGGCCAATCGATCGGGCCGCGCTGTTCAAGCAAATCGGTCCCGTTCTTGACATGCACCTGGCAAATCCGTTTCTTACCAAGCAGTTGAATGCCCGAGATCGCCTGGTCTCCATAACCGTAATAGGCCATGTTGTGAAGGTCGTAATAGACACCGACTGACGAATGCTCGACCAGGTCAACCAGTTTCTTATTGTCCGCTGGACTCAGTGAGTTCTCCAACCCCAAGATCACACCGGCATCGGCGGCCCGGGGCGCGATCTTGCGCAGCATCGTCACGATCGGACCATACGACGACTCGTGCGACATGTCGGGGGCATCTTTCCTGAAGAATGCCACCAGGATCACCGAGCTACCCAGCAGCTCAGCCGCTCGAATCGACTTGATCAGGCTATCACTCGCTCCCGGACTGTGGATTCTGACTCCTCGATCCCAGACCCCGGCCAAGGACGGAATTCGCACAGCCCACCGGTCGGCCGCTCGCTTGTACCGACGAACGATATCCCAATCGCGAAGATTGATTTTGCCCGAGGTTGCCTGGAGCTCCACACCCATGACTCCCGGCATACCGGCCGCTCGCTTGATGACATCCAAGGTGCCGACCATCCGCATACTTGCTGCACGAATGCCGATCTTTAGAGGAATCTGCCTGCTACCACCACTAACGTCAGTCCCCGTCTCCGCGGAATTGGCCGGCCGGGTCCCCAGACCGGCCGCGATCGTTCCGAACACCGCTGTCTTCAAAACCCGACGCCGAGTCAGTCGGTTCGCTTTCCCCTGTCCCGACGCGGCGCGGCTTATGCTGTGGCTGTTCATGCTCGTGTCCTCCCTTTAAATCCGCTGGATTGATCCGTTGGACCTACCTGTATGTTAATCCGTGCCCGCTTTGCCATCGGTGGTCCTACTCTGTCCGTTATCCGTAGTATCTTTTCGCCATTCACGCCACTCGATCCAAATCAGCGTCGCCAACGCTGCAAGCATGATCGCCGCTCCGAGCCATTGAAGCGGCGACAACTCAATGCCCCAAAGCGGCCATTCGACAACGGCGGTCAGCACCGGCGTGGCAAGCATGAACATCCGCAGTTTCCAAACATCCATGCGCCGCAATGCCACATAGTATAACGGAAGCGAGACGGCCACGAGTATTCCAAGGATCATTATCGGAATCAACGCGGTCGGATTTCCCAATACGTCCGCGGTTCGCGCGAAGTCACCACCGAGCAAGCCAAGGGCAATGAATCCGAGCATGCTGATTCCATGGTTGTAGAACGCCACCGACTCTTCGTCCATCACCACCATGATATGGCGGATCACGAAAGCATTGACTGAGAACCCGAGTGCCGTGACGATCGTCATCACATCGCCCACGACGTGGCCACCCCAATCGAACCGGCCAACTTCCATCAACAGAGCGAGTCCCACGAACATTACGGGCAACAGAGCCAGTTGCCGCAAACCGATCCGCTCCAGTCCCAATAGAGCACCGATCAGGACGACGAAGACAACGTCGAAGCGAATCAGTATTCCCACATTCGTAGCCGTGGTCCACCGGACGGCACTGAACCAGGTAAGATTGATGACGATGGAAATGGCCCCCATCAGCAGCAGCCACCCAACCTGTCCCCGTGGCCGCAAGCGTCGCCATCGCAGCCCTCTCATGACAATCCAGCCTCCGAGGACTGGCAGCGTTACACACCGGGACAACGTCCCGACAAGCCCAACCGGCCAGCCCTCATTTCGAATCAGCCATCGCAACAACAGTGTGACAACGACCCAAGGAACGACGGCCAGCGAGGCGTAGAAGACTGTCTTCATAATCGGACGCTCTCTTCCAGGTACGCTTGACTCTACACGTTTAGCCTGGGCAGTGATCGTTAGCTGGGCCAACGGGAGGGCGATGCTCCCGCAGAGCCGGTGAAAAGTGTCGACGCTGGTTGACGCGACGGCTCAGCAGGAGCTTCGCCCTCCCGTGTGGTGGACCCCTCCCGTGTGGTAGCCCACGTAACGATCAAGACGTCCAACCTGTCTTGCCAGACGGCCAATGAGGTTACGTTATCTGGAAATATGGATTGTGCGGGCGCTCGTGACAGATTCTCTGTTTACCCGCTCGCATCACGTTCTTCCGATTCGTCCTCTTCGTCCATTTCCTCGATTCGGCGCACCAATCGAGCAAGAACCGCAGTGCGGTCCGCATACCAATCTTTGGCCAGCACATGCGCGATGCTCCAGCCAAAGTTCCGCAGCAATTTCGGCCGCATCATGTCTCGTTCCAGCACATCCGATTGGTCATAGTAGGCATCGTCGTCGAGCAGAATACCGAGCCGATATTTGCTATCCCCGGCACAACGGATCGCCAAGTCGCATCGGAAATGAGACTGCCCCACCTCACGATCAACCTGGAACCCCTGCTGGACAAGTGCCGCGGCAAGCTGGTCGGCCACAGGCATCGGTTTCGCTTGCTCATCAGCATCGTCGGTATCATGCCATGGCGACAGGCCGTGTAGCACGTGTCGAGCGGCGGCGACGTTACCGATCGAGACAGCCTCGGCGTAGCGCAGGTAGTTTTTCAGGCAGTTGGCACCTTCGTTATAGTCGTTTGTAATGTGATTGTGTTGAATCGAGCTGATCACGGCCATATGATGTTTGGCGCGAGAAAAGGCGACATTCAGGCGTTTTCCCCACCGCTCTTGTTGATCGGCCCAAAGTTCATCAGCATCTTGCCATTGGGGCCATGCCCATAGCAGATGCTCAGAATGATCACATCGCGCTCATCACCTTGGATGTTTTCCAGGTTCTTGACCAACAGGCCGACAAACTGCCCGTCTTCTTCACGCTCGAGTTCCCGGTCAAGCAGATCTCGAAAATCTCGATCGTCTTGTGTCAGACGCTCGAGCGCCCCTTCAATTTCATCTTGCTGTGCTTCGCTGAACGCAACGATTCCAATACTCATCCCCTGATGGTGCGTTAGCAGTCGCCGCACCAGTTGGGCAATGTAATCCGCCTCCGCCCGATTCCGCCGCTTGGCATAGATGCCATGCTGCATGAAGTGAAAGCTGACCGATCGTGCGAGCAGTTGATCTGCATTCGCTTTGCCGTCCGCCGACCGGGTGGCGAGCAACGGTGCTCGATCTGGTGGCGGCAGCTCTTCTTCGGGGACGGTCAGAAGGCGACCGTCATAAAACGCCCAGTTCGAAAAGCTGATCAGCGACTCGCTTCGACTGCGATAGTGCCAGCCAAGCAACGTGGATGGCAGGTTCTTGGCCGCGTGATTCAAGAAACTGTTGCTGTCCAGGTCGTACTGCACCAACTCGCCCGCTTGTTCCACCAGCAATTCCTCTTCCTCATCCGTTCGCTTGGCGGAAAAGAAATCGGTCGGTGGCAGCTGCATTTCGTCACCGACAACGATCCCCTGAGAGGCACGGAAAATCGAAGGGACCGATTCTTCCAGCGTAATCTGACTTGCCTCGTCGAAAATGACAACATCGAAATGATCGACATCCAATGGCAACGTATCCGAAACACTCAACGGACTCATCAACCAGATGGGCTTCAGATCCCGGACCACGTCGCCCGTTTCGCCGGCAACCAAATCGCGAATCGACTTGTAACGCATTGATTTGCCGAACTCGTGTTCCAGCTGCCGGCGGCCCCGACTGTAACGTTTCTTCAGAACCTTCTGGTCGGGCGTCAGCTGCGCAGCCGGCAGGCTGGAAACCTTGACATGGTCCAACAATCGGCGTTTGACCCGGCTGCGAAGCGCGCTCGCATTGGCCTTGAGCCACTTCTGGTACAGTTGGTCCACTTGCTTCGTGTGCCTGCGGCGTGCCGCGTCATCGAATCGACTCAGTGGCCGGTCGGCTCGATAGACTTCCTGCAGGCTACGATCCGCAACAGCCGCCTCGATTTGTTCGGGCCGGAGCGGCAGTTTTCGCAATGCTCTACTTAAATCTTCGGGAACATCCGCAATCTCGGCCAACGCCTGCAAATAGTCGGGCAAATCCCCGAGTGAATCAGCCAGTCCGGCCAGTTGCTTGTCAAGTTGCTCAAATGAAAGATCAGCGCCATCGTCAAACAGCCGATCCAGTTCGCCAGAGAGTCCGGCCAGATACTGGTCGGCAGCGACCAGCTTGTCAATGATTTCTCGAGACTTGTCGGATCTGAGCAGCGCGTTGTGGATCCGCATCAGCCACTTAGGAAACTGAGGCAGCACTTGTCGCACTTGATAAACGTGCTCGACCAGCGAATCGACATCGTCCTCAATCTGATAGACTTGCGAGATATGACGGCGTCGGCTTTCGAGTTCGTCCAGCAACGCGTATTCATTCTCTAAGGCGGTCAATACTTGAGTCCATGAAGGGCGAACGATATGTGATCGAAAATCATACGTTCGTTTCAACACGCGACGCAGTCGCCACCAGGAGAGTTTGATCCACGGAAACAGCCCTGTTTCAAACTGTCGGGCCTGTGCCAACGCGGTCGGCAACTCGTCGGGTGATAGCTTCTGACGCCAGGCCTTGTTTGCGTTACGAGCCTCCTCGACAGCCTGCTGCTGCTTGTGGTACTTCCGCGTTGCCTTGGTAAAGCGACTGGCTCGCGGGCTCTTCGGATCAAGCAATGCCATTTGATCAAGGTTCGAGACAGGTCGCACAAGCCCAGCATACTCAATCAACTTCCGAGCACGCGCAGTCTCTTCCCACTGATCACGCGGGATTGTCGACCGACCAAGCGTCTCTTCCAATTGGCTCCGGTAACGTTCGGCCGCTTCGATACTGGTCGAGATTACCTCTAACGGCCGGTCGACCATGGCAAGCCCTGCCGAAAGGACATGCAACGGGTGATGGGCCAGAATCCCATCTCGCTGAAACTCCTTTACCGAATCGGCGAACAGAGCGATCGATTCGCGATAGCCTTGCCAGACGGCAAAATCGGGAAGTCGTTCCTGTTCGACGGGCGTCAGCGGCGGCAAGCGATCAGACAGCTCGACACACCGATCCAGCAACTGGCGAACTGGAAGAGCAACATGATCGTGCGTCTGTTGCATGGCAAGGCCGAAGTGCTCGAGCGGTTGCAGGTGAGTGTCAAGCTGCCGAAGCAGTTCCTTGCGTCTCTGGCTTTCAGTATCGACATCGTCGGGCTCCGCTAGAAGCATCTCGTAGGTCCGTTTAAGGTCCATCACGAATTGTTTTTTGTCTGTCTGGGAATCATGAATCCGGCAGGAAAGATCGGCTAGTCCGCACTGCCGCAATCTCGCATGGACAACATCGACTGCCGCGCGCTTTTCGCATACAAACAAGACACGTTTTCCTCGCGCGACGTAGTCGGCGATCAGGTTTGTAATGGTTTGCGACTTGCCGGTGCCGGGCGGACCTTGCACGATGTAGCTGTTGCCGGCCCGCGCTTCCGCAATGGCCGTGGCTTGCGTCGGATCACAAGGCACAACGTCATAGCGCTCGTCCAACGGCGGCGGCTCGACAGGGTCTCGATCAACGGGACGGGGCACGAGCGAAAAAGTTGCGTCGAAAGCCGGGTTTGGCGATTGTTGCTCCAAGAGTGTGTCGTAGTCGCGAACCAAGGACATTCGCCTGTACTTGAAGTTCGCCAGCGTCAAGCTGCACAGATCAAAACGCCATGTGTAGGGATTGTCACCACCCCCCTCTTGCAAGCTGAAGAAAGTCTGCTCCTTTTCAGCCACGGGCCGACTCGGCTCCTCCGTCGCAAACGTGCGTGGCCTTGGCCGTTGCTCGATGATCGCGCGAAGATGCGTGCTCGGCGGGCGGATCTTGTCCGAAAACAGCTTGATACCCAACGGATGATAGTTTGCGGGATCATAACTGTAGTCCAGATCCAGGAAACTGCGCACGCCACGGCCGGAAATCCTGGCCCGGCGCCGATACTGGTCCAACTTGCGCCGCGCTTTGTCACGAATCAAAGTAATCCGAGGCCGATCGATCTTCTCCAACGTAACGGCCGGGTCACTGGCCCGAATCTTTTCCGAGAGATACGTATGAAACTGCTGAAAGGTCGTCTTTGACAAGTCAAGCAGTTCAGGCAATTCAATGTCGTAAAGCTGTTTGAACTGGTGCCGAATGACGGGGTTGATTTCTGCTTCGTCCGAAAGCGGCTCGAGAATGTAGGTATCGTGGATGCCCTTCTTCTTCTTCAGTCGGACCGGCAGCAGCACCAGCGGAGATTCGTAGTGCTCGATCGGCCGCTCCTTCAGATTCGCCCAGTGCAAAAAACAACCGACAAGTCGTAGCTGGGAAAATCCGAACTCGGCCTGATCTTTCCGAGTCTCGGCGATGATACGATCCAATACACTGGGCAGATACAGCGCCTCGGCAAAGTTCAGACGTTTGTTTAGCGAGATCGACGCGCCGCTGGCGATTGCCTTCTGCAAATCATCATTCCAGACAAAGATCTGGTCCGGTCGAATATGCTCGATGTCAAACGACAACGGTACGGAAGCATGGGTCAAGTTGACCGTCTGCATCGTGGGTCGAAAGTGCAGCAGCCGATTCCGCCTCGAAATCTCGAACAACCGGTCCTTCAATTTGGTAAGCACCACGTGCTGTTTGGCGTGCGAGTCCTTTTCATGAAACCCCTTGATCCTCGCCAAATCCAGATCGAAATCGACTTCTTGATCACGGTAATTGTCGAGACTGTGTAACAAAGCGGCCAGATCTTGAGGGCGACGATGACGATCAATTTCCGTCATGCTAACAATCGCCCGCGCCAACACCGGGTGCAAATCAGGCACAAGCACGAAGAGATTTTGCCGAGCGTCGACGAAGGTCTCCAAGTCTTCCGGATTCGTGAAGTCGAGTCGACATGCCAGGCTGGCCAGGATCATGCCGAGTCCAAAAACGTCGGTCAGCGGGTCGTCATGCCCGATTTGATGCTCCCAAGTGACATAGCCGGGCAGATAGATCGGGCGAGTAATCGTGCCGTTGCGATCGCCAATCGCCAAATTGACGATCGGCTCGCGACCTTCGTCGACGTCCGTTCTCCTCCGTGACTCGGCAACAACATCCACCGCTCGGCAGCCGGCCGTCTCGATGCGCCGCAACTCGCTCGCCCGGTTCCGCAACTGACCCCATTTCGACTCCGCAAACCAGATGCGATTATCCTCCACGAAAAGATCGTCGAGTCCTTCGAGCGGTGCGACCCGGTCGGCCGCATGTGCCGTAATCACATCTCGGACCAGCGGCAGAAAGCTGACCAGGACATCTTCCGTCGAGAATCCGCCCGCTTCGATGCGGCTTCTGAGAAATTCGTGAAAAGCAATCATGATCTTGCTGTCCGTTCGGCCGCTTTCGCCAGCAGCGACTCCTTCTGCTGATCAATCTTCTCGAGTTGCTTCTTGCGGAGTCGCAGTTCCTTGCGAGCTATCTTCGAAAACCGTTCTTTCAATCCTAACTGGCCGCTCAGCACCAATGCGGCCGCTAATGGCAGTTCTTCAAGATCACGATCCGCCGTAACAAAGTCAAGCATCACATAACAGTAGTAATCCTGCATCGACTTGTCGTCCGACTTGATGTCGTCCAACAAGGTTCGATCATCGGCGGCACCGGTCGGAACCGCGTAGTCCTCGAAGAACATCCTTGCATGCGCCAATACCAAGTCGGTTTGCAACCATCGTGGGGCCAACAGGCAGTTGAGCAGTCGGCGAGTCAATGCGGCCACCTCCTGCTGACCCAACAGATCAAGCTCGTCCAACGCATGATCCCCTTCAAGCATCGCGGCAATCCGCGAGTCGGCTTCGCTATCGCCATCCGCCCATAACTTGATCGCACGGGCGCGAATGAACGCCTCGGGGTGCGTCGACTGGTCAGCCTTGGGCTTGCCTTGGCGGAAAATCTCGTCTGCTTGGCGAATGTAACTCGCCGCACTGACTTCTTCCAACTGAGTCTCAAGCTTCACCAGCATCGAAACGACGACCAGCGGGTCTTTCACAACACGCAACGATCCTCGATCGCAAAAAATCTCGGTGTAGAGTCCAAAGAGCCTTGCACTGGAAAAATGCGAGGACTCGGCGCGGCGGTCAAGAGTCATCGCTCCGAGAATCTGATCCACAATGAGATACTCGCCGCCCCAATTTCGCCATAGCAACAGATGGCTCAGTTCGTGCCCCAACAACGCGCGAAGCTCCAAATCTGTTAGCTTCGACGTGATCGGACCATGGAAGACAATGTGCGCCTCGTTCGGCAAATAGGCCAACGATGCGTTCAGCCCCGATGGGTTCTGGGCCTGATAGATCGTAATCGGCACATCAAGCGACAGATTCTCCGCAGCGTACTCGGCCGCTTCGTAAAGCTGCGTCCGCGATTGCCGTTCAATCCGGTATGCCGACTTGAGCAAATCGAAACGGACCGCGTTCGCCTGATCGTCACGAACCTTGTTCGAAGCGTACCAATTCCAGACTTCGGGCTCTTCTTGCTTAAGATAGTCTCGAATACGCTCGTGGTATGATAGCGGGTTCAGGTTCGGCCGCTCGTTACTTTCCGATGCTTCCGTCACGGTGGCGTCCCATTTTCAATAGACGATTGTCAGCCGGCCATAATAGCCTGCACGGGGGGACTGCAACAAGCCGGGGCGAAAGATGGGAGCCGTACGACGGGAGTCTCAAGGTGCTGGCATGCGCACCGTTCCGACATAGTGTAGAATAAAGACGAATCCTACCGAGAACGTGTCCCAAAATTGGCTGGCGATTGTTGACGTGGAAGAGCAGCGACGTTCCGAGAATCGCTCGATTTCGCGGTTCGCCTCCCCGATTTCGAGACACACCCGATTGATCATTAGTTATTTGACATTATTCATTTATCATCGAGAGAGGCAGCGCCACGGGGGCATACTCTTTTCAGTGCCAAACAAAAAACGAAAAATGGTAACTGTTTAGCCGTCTGCAGTAGGATTTGCATCTCACTGCTGCTATTGCGGTTAATCGACCCCAACGGCCTTGTGCCGTTGGTGAGCGAGTCTATTGAGCTAAAGAGCAACATGTCACTCCAACGGCCCCGCTCGCTCCCCGCCGCTTTTAGCGGCGGGGAGCGAGCGGGGAAGGGGCATTTCACCACATCGCGCTAGCTCACGAAACTTATTCACCCATGGGACAAGCCCATGGGGGTCCCTCGACAACCATTCTCCTCCATTTGGATAAACAGGTACGAAAAACAAAAAATGCCAAATGCCAATTGCCGCTCCACGCACTCTCGCCGTGAACGGTTACGGCCATTGTGCGATAATTTGTTTGCAACGAAGAGGGCTTACAACTGCGTAGGAAGAAAAAAATGAGCACGCATACCGACCGTCGCGAGTTTCTCAAAAACAGTGTTGCAGCTGGAATCGCTGCTGGTTTGCCAACCATTCTGCCGGCCACGGCATTGGGTAAAGACGGAGCGGTGGCTCCGAATGAACGCGTGAACATCGGCCTGATTGCCTGCGGAAATCGCTCGGGCGCTTCACTGTCCTACAAAGGATACGCCAAGTCGGAAGTGGTGGCGGTCTGCGATCCGATCCGCGAGCGGCGGTTAGCACGCGCGAGGCAGTTCGGAAACTGTACCGACTACAATGACTTCCGAGAGTTGCTCGAGCGCACTGATGTCGATGCGGTCCATATTTCAACGGCCGACCATTGGCACGTACCGATCTCTCTGGCCGCAGCACGCGCCGGCAAGGATATGTACACCGAAAAACCGCTCGGTATCAGCATCGAGCAAGATCTTGCCGCTCGTGAGATTGTCGACAAACACAAGAGAATCTTCCAGTATGGTACGCAGAATCGCTCGATTGCCCAGGTGCGCATGGGAATCGAACTGGTGCTGAACGGACATATCGGCAAGGTGCAAGAAGTCTATGTGTGGGCTCCGCAAGGCGAGTCGGGAGGGTCCGCCACACCGATCCTTCCGGTACCACCCGGCTTCGACTATGACATGTGGCTCGGCCCCGCACCCCGCGCACCCTACTGCGCCGATCGACTCGGAAAGGGCCCCCGCAAAGGCATCTATCATATCTATGATTATGCCATCGGATTCATTGCCGGATGGGGCGCGCACCCGATGGACCAGATGCAATGGTGGGCTGACCAAATGGACCTGGGAATCCCCGTCCACTACAAGGGAACAGGAACCATCCCGACGGAAGGCCTCTTCAACACGGTCACACACTGGGATGTCCATTGCACCTATGCTGACGGACTGAAAATGCGTTTCCTGGACAACCAGACAGTACGCAAAGTCCATGGGATTCCCCATATCGAAGAAATTAAATTCGGACATGGCACCCTGTTAATCGGCAGTGACGGCTGGGTCGTCGTCACACGCGGCGGGTGGAAGGTCTTTCCAGACAAACTGTACCGAACAGCAAAGAATCCCGGCAAAAAACGGCTGATCGCCAGCCGAAATCACCAACACCATTTTGTCGACTGCGTTTTGCAACGTAAACAGCCGATCAGCAACCTGGCGTCCGCCGTTCAGTCCGATCTGATTTGCCACCTGGGCAACATCAGCATCCGAACCGGCCGCCCCATCCAATGGGACCCGACAAAAGAGATGATCGTCGGCGACGACGAGGCAGCCAAGCTGATGAAACGCCCCATGCGCCACCCATGGGCGTTGTAGCTGACTAGTCGTGCCGCCGACCAGGGCAGGCCCGGTCGAGGGTAACCGTTCACGGAATGTAGGCCGCCGGTTCGCTTCCAAGGGGTCAGACGGCCTTGATCGCAATCCGGTCCAGCAGCGGGCAAACAGGTTCCGGCTGCAGTTCCAAACCTCTTGTAGTGTCCTGGATTACACCATGTCCCGCTCGGCAAGCGGGACCTACC
>JAJSAJ010000759.1 GCA_024274855.1 Planctomycetota bacterium
AAGCAACGAGCGGGGATCCGGGAGGTGTGTCGTTCCCGTCGACGCTTTCGGTCTCCATTGCGTGATGCGTGCGAGAACCAGAGGCGCCAGGTTTGGACCACTAGCCGATTGGTAGACCCATCGTTTGAAAAAAACGCCCGTCAATTCAATCGGTTCGCGCAACAACACCGAGCCGTCCTGATCGCGATCGGGAATCTTCGGAAAACCAGGGGGTGTTTCCAGAGTGTAGACAATAAGGGGCGATTGATCTGTCGGATTCAACCGAACGGCGAATACATAATACCCTGAAATGCCAAAGGGATTCGGGGACGCCGAAACGTGATAGGCCATTCGGACAACGCCTTGCAGCCGGACCAGCCGACCGCGATACGCGTCCGGCTGGGAGAACAGTTGGACGAAGGTCACCGTCTCCTGATCCAGCGGACGGTCATCGGCCGCCTGCACGATCTCCCAGAATCGAAACCAGGCTTCACGCTCGCCCGCTCGGCCGAGTACCGTGTTGTCCTTGATTCGGCTGATCGCGACCTGGTCCAATATTGTTTGCAGCGTTTGCAGCTGCGTCTGCTGGTCGGGTGTCAGTTGGCTCGGGTTGACGGCGGTTGCCAGAGCTGGCTTGATGCGTTTCCAGGCGGAGGCTGACAGCGAGATCGACTTCTCGATGCGGTCGGTTTGTTCGTCGGTCAGCCGTGCTTGATCGCGAGCCACGGTGGTTCGCGCTGCTTTCACGTAATGTGTCCAGGCTTGATCGAGTCGGTCCAGCACATCGTTCCAGGATGGTTGTTTCTCCTGGCCAAGCTGTTTGTGGTGGCGGACGCTCCAGAGTACCGTGAAAAGTCGTTGCCGCTGATCGCTGTTGAGTTCCTGCAGAATCTGTTTCCAGGCATTCAGTTGGGTTTGTTGGATAGAAGCTTGCAACGAGTCGCCCAGAAGGGAACGCGGTTCCACGGTCGGCATACTGCCGGTAACGACAGGGCGACTATCGGTTGATTCGACAGCCGTCCGGCGCGAAGGTCGTGTATCGATCGGTTTTGAGTCGGCCGCCGTATCAACTTCTGTTTGTCCGGATTTGTCGAGATGCCACATCCAGGACCAGCTGTCTGGATCTCTCGCCTTGCCCATGAGCATCAAGATTGTCATGAACAGGAATACGAGGACGAGGATCTTCATTTGCACGCGTCGCGAAAAGTAGTTCGGCGGCGCTTCGCGTCGGGTATTGAAAACTGACGGTTTGTGGCTTGAGTGCGGGCGAACCATCGTCCGTTCCGTTGCAAAAAGTGAAGTATTCAATCAGCTGAACACGTCGACGTGCCGAAAAGCACGTGACTCCTCAAGTTTGTCGCGTGCCAACGCGCATTTCATTGGCCGGCAACGCGGTTGCGAGTTGGTGACATCGGTGCATTCGGCTGGACCGAAGGTTCGCTTCCAAGGGGTCAGACCCATTTTCGGCGACAAAATGCGTTCGCGTAAAGAAACGCTTTCTCCGCCGAAAATTGCGTCAGACCCCAGCGGCGTGAACGGCTACTTCTCGCCTTTCAAGATCTCAAGGGCGTAGGGGGCACCGTCCTCGCGCGGTCTTCCGTCTGCGCTGCTCGATTCCATCTTAACGCGTGTTGCTGCCGATGCCGACCGTCCAGGTGCGGGCTGTACCGAAGTCGGGCCCGTTTCCGGTGAGGCGGTGGACGGGCACTCTCGGCGATTTGCACGGTGTAGGTCGGGCATTGCCGCCCATCGGTCTGCAGCCGCGACCGGGCAAGTGTAGTCGGATTTCTCACGGGTGGAATGGGGCGGAGTTGATAGCCAATAGTGGGGTCGGTTGGAAGCAAATGGATTTGGTGGTATTTTAAGAAGTAATCGGCTGGTCGTTGGATGCCTACGAGGGGGCGAATGGATGGAAAATATGCGTGTACGGATGGGGCTGACCCTCATTGCGATAGGGTTGTTCTCCGGCGCTTTGACGGCTGAAGAACGGGCAACGGATTTTCTGCAGGCGTTGCGAGACAAGGGTTATTATGATGCGGCGCTGGTCTATCTGGACCGTATGGAGTCCAGTTCACTGGCGGATGGCGAGTTTCGTGAGAAGATCAGTTATGAACGGGGAATAACGCTCGTCCAGGCGGCCGCGGTCGAGACCAGTACGACGCTTCGTGAGCAGAAATTTAACGAGGCCCGCACGAGTCTTGAACAATTTGTGAAGCAGCATCCGAACCATGCCTATACCGTGACAGCGCGGAGACAGTTTGGCAGCATGTTAATGCTGTGGGCTCGACAGAAGCTCGACGATGCTCAACGGCTGAATCAGCCCGAATTGCGTGGGCAGGCTGCCAAGCTCTATGACCAGGCGATCGCGGTCTTTTCCAAGGCGATAGCCAACCTCAAGACATCATTGGCAACGCTCAAGAAGAACGCGGGCATGACGGAGTCGGCCGAGCAATTGGATCTTCGAAAGCGGTTGCGCAACGAGTACCTCGAGGCTCAAGTACTTGCCGTGCAGTGCCTTGAAGAAAAGGCAGACACCTTTGATAAAGGAAGCAAGCAACGTAAGGTCCTGCTGAAGCAGGCGGCCGACAAGTATGCGACGATCTACAACAAGTACTCGGAAGGAAGCCGGCTCGCTGCCTTTTATGCTCGCCTTTATCAGTGCCGCGCTCTGATTGGTGTGGGGGACGACGACAAGGCGTTGGATTATCTCGTTAACGATCTCTTATCGCAAGATTCCAGTAATCCGGCGTTTCGGACCATGAAGACGAAGGCCATGTTATTGGCAGTCGATTGTTGGACCGACGCCTCCAAAAAGGACTTTCAAACGGCGACAACGCGTGGCCGTGCGTGGCTTGACACGATTCGCCCCGACGAAACGAGCAAACCGGACTGGTTGCTTCTTCAATTGAAGCTGGCCAAGGCCTATCGAATGCTTGGGAAAATGCTGAAAGCCAAGAACCCGAAAGACGAGCGAGTGAAGGAGGCGTTTGGCGAGGCAGTGGAGCTTGCCCGAAAACTGGCGAAGACGTCGAGCCCCTATCAAAGTGAAGCACGCTCTTTGTTGGCCGAGTTGCCTCAAGGGATCCGGGTTGCTCAGACGCCGTCGATGGTGGTTGCCAAGACATTCGAGCAGGCGCGAAGCGCGGGTCAGGAAGCACAGGCATCGATTCGCAGCGCTCAGTTCGTATTAGAGAACGTTCCGAAACGTCTGCAACGCGAAAAGGACGCGGAGACGAAAAAGGAGCTACAGGCGGCGCTGCAGGAAGCTCGTGAAACGGTCAAGCAGAGGCAGCTGGACGCTATTCAGTATTTTCGTCGAGCCCTTCAGCTGGTCGACTCAGACACGCCGCTCGAGGACTTGAACTTCACCTATTACTCGCTCGCGTATTTGAGCTACTTGCGCGCGGACTACTATGACTCGGCCGTCTATGGCGAGTTTGTGGCGAGGCGGTTTCCCGATGCGCCGTTAGCAAGTAGAGCGGCGCAAATTGTCCTGGCTGCGTATTTGAAACTCTATGAACTCAGTGCCGATGACGATCGGACTTTCGAAACGGCCCATGTCGTTTCTATCGCGAACTACATCGTTGATACATGGGCGGGGCAGCCCGAGGCGGCGACCGCGGTCAATACGTTGATTCCGTTTCTGATTCGTCAGGGACAGTTGGACAAGGCTCGCGAGTATCTCGACCGCATCTCGCCCGATTCCGCGGAGCGGGGGGCGGCTGAGTTGCGGGTTGGGCAGGCGATGTGGCGGGCCTATCTGATCGGTGCCGGTGAATTGCGTAAGTTGGAGGCCGATGCCGCGGGGACCAATCCACCCGATCCGGAGCTGGCAACACGTATCCAACAGCGCAAGCAGGAACTCCAAAAACTCAAGGACTCGGCCTTCTCGATCCTGGAAGCGGGGGTTGAACATAACAAGAAAGCGAGTGAGATCGACCCGACAGCTCCGATGGCCGTTCTGGCTTTGGCGCAAGCTTATATTGATGCCGATCAAGCGGAAAAGGCCGTCTCGCTGCTCGATGATCCGAAAATCGGAACTCTTGCCCTGGTGCAACGTAGCGATCCTTTGGCAAAGAACCCGCAGTTGATCGAGCAAACGTACAAGACGGCCCTTAGTGCCCTGGTCGGCGCACTGCCAAGAGCGGCCTCCGCGGACCAGCGGGCTAAGTTGATCGACCGTGCACGTCAGACAATGCGGGCTTTGAAAGAACAAGTTGGACAGGACGCGAAAGCCCAAAAACGGTTACTGGCGATCTTCTTCAGCATGGCGAGGGGCTTGGAACGTCAGATCGGATTGATTGACGATCCGGTCGAGCGCCAGAGCTTGGCCGAAGGGTTCAGTGCGTTTCTGACCGAGGTTCGTTCGGAGGCGACCGATGTCAGTGTTCTGAACTGGGTTGCGCAGTCGTATGTAAGTCTCGGCAATGCGTTATTAAGTGATAAACAGACGACAACCGCTGCGAAGAAATACTACGATCTGGCGGTTGAGAGCTTTGATACCATTTTGAAACGGAGTACCGAGCTTAAGTTGCCCGTGAAAACGAGTTACCAGATTCAGGTTTACATGACCAATGCACTGCGCAGCGCCGGCCGATACGAGGAAGCGACCCGGATGTTGGGTAAGGTCCTGGCTGCTGCCAACCGAAAGGTGGTTATTCAGGTTGAGGCGGCGCAAACGTATCAACAATGGGCCGAGCAACCTGGGCAAGATGCCCGCTATTTGGATGCCGCGCGCGGCGCGATCGTGGATCCGAAGACGAAGCAGAATATTATCTGGGGCTGGGCTCAGATCGCCAAGAAAACACAGCCGTACGATCAGTTTCGCTCGATGTTCCACCGGGCGCGGTATAACCAGGCACTCTGTTACTTCAAATACGGAATGCGGCAACGCGACAAAGGGCTGCAGTCAAAGTACCTGACGTTGGCCGAGAAGACGATTGTGTTTACCGAAAAGCTGTATCCTGCCATGGGTGGTAAGGAGTGGCGTACAAAATACGATAATCTGTTGCGACAAGTCCAACGGTCAAGGAACAAACGAGTGACCGGCCTTAGCGCTCGATCGAGTGTTGGAAAGTCGCGATAGCCGTTTGTGGATGGACACGTGATCGTCTTGGTTCGGTCGCGTTTGGCATTGATTTCAGCGATGCTAACGGGCCAGAATCATGTGGCGACTGATTTTGATGTCGTGACCTGAAACTGCCTCGGGCGGGGTCTGGCGTTTGAATTGGCCGCATTTTGGAGGAAATGATGAAGCAAAACCAATGGTTCGTCCTGGGCGTTGCGTGGGTGGCAATATGGGTGCCCGCGATGGCCGATGCACAGCAACAGCAGTTGGATTCCGTAGTCGGACAGCTAGGCATTGCGACCTTTGGCTCGATCGAGTCGATGACGCGTGATCAGCTGACGATCAGTGCTCGAGGCGCCAAAAAAGTTTTCAAGACGAATGAAATCCAGAAACTCACATTTGCTGGTGAACCTTCCGAGTTGCGGCGCGCGCGTGACATGATCGGCCGCGACCAACTCGAAGATGCCAGGACAGAGCTGAACAAGATCAGCCCGGCCGGTATTACGCGTACGGAAATTCTGCAGGAAATCGAGTTTTACAAAGCCTATTGTGCTGGTCGACTTGCGTTGTCGCGTGGAGGGGACAAAGCATCGGCCGTACGTGCGATGCGTGCATTCATCGAAAAACCGGGAAATGATAATTCGATTCACTACTATGCAGCGAGCGAACTGCTCGGCGAGTTGGCCGTGGCACTGGCCAAATATGATGCGGCAATCAAGTATTTTGGTAAGCTGGCGAAAGCGCCCTGGCCGGAGTATCAGACACGAGCTTCGGTTCTGATCGGGCGTGCCATGATGGCCAATGGGCAGTTTCAGGAGGCGCTGGGCGAGTTTGAAAAAGTACTGGCCTCGGGCCGGGATGATGCGAAATCGCGTGAGCTGAAACAGATGGCCTTGGTCGGCAAGGCGACCTGTCTTGGCGAGACGGGCAAGGCGGACGACGGCATCAAGATTCTCGATAAGATCCTTGCGGAAAACGATTCCCGCACCAATGCGAAGTTGTTTGCCCTCGCCTATAATGCCCTGGGAACTTGTTATTTGCGTTTGGACAAGCCGAAAGATGCTCTGTTGGCCTATCTGCACGTTGATCTCCTTTTCTTTCAGGATGCCGATGCGCACGCCGAATCGCTCTACCATCTGTCGCGATTGTGGCGGAAGTTGAACCGAGCCGAACGGGCGTTGCAGGCACGCAGTTTGCTGAAAAGCCGGTATGGGGGGAGCATGTGGGCTAAACGCGAATAGCCGTTTCCGGCCCCGATTTGGCAAGAGGATGGTTTACGGACCGCATGATTCGAGACTAGAATGGAGTATTCCGTACAGGAAGCCTGCTCAGGTGATGTCGTCATTCGATCGGCTCGGCAGGCTGCGGTACCGCCCGGGGCTCGGTTGGGGCGTGTCTCGGTTAGGCCGTGTCTCGGTTAGGCCGTGTCTCGGTTAGG
>JAJSAJ010000760.1 GCA_024274855.1 Planctomycetota bacterium
CGCTCAATAGCGGCCACGTCGGACCGGCCGGCACAATTCTTCTGCTCTTCCGGATCTTTCGTCAGGTCATACAATTCGGTCGGACCGGCTCTTAGTCGTTCGACCAGTTTCCAATGCTCGGTCCGAATGGCCCGCACGGTCTCGAACTCGTAGAAAACCGTGTTATCCCACGCCCCGCTCAGTTTCTTTCCGCAAAGTATCGGTGCATAACTCCGGCCAGGCCGAGGCGGCCGGGCCGGAATCTGATCGTGCATTCCCAAAGAGTCCAGCAAGGTCGGATAAAAGTCGTAATTGCTGACCAGTAAGCGACATGCTTTTCCAGCTGGGATACGACCAGGCCAGCGAAAAATCAGCGGCACATGCATCGTGCTGTCAAAGGCACTTAGCGGACGGGTGTGGTCACCCATTCCCCAAATGCCACCTTGGCCACCTGCCAACCCCTGGTCCGCCGTGAAAATGACCAGCGTGTCATCATCGATCCCAAGCCGCTGCAATGTCGCAATGATCTGACCAACGCCATCATCGATGCCACTGATCTCCGAAGCATAACGACGCATCGAAACTGGATTGTTCAAGTAATCGCGATTGTTATAGAGCCATGGATGCATTGGCCGGCGAGGAAAAGATCGCAGGGGTTTGTCCGAATAGAATGCAGCGTGACGGTTTTTCGCGGGTCGCAGCAATAGATTACTCAGTCCGTACGGACCATTGTAAGCGAGAAACAGAAAGAACGGGCGGTCCTTGTTCTGCTCGATAAACTCGATGCCTCGCCGAGTCCAATAGTCCGTGATGTAGCCGGGGACTTTCTTGATCTTGCCATTTTCAATCACAGCCTGATCGTAAAACGATCCGGTCGAACCGCCCGGCTTGGTTACCCAGAAAGAGAACCCCTCTTGAGGCGCCAAGTTTCGCCCCAAGTGCCATTTCCCGGACAAGCCACATCGGTATCCCGCCTTTGCCAGAATGTCTCCAATCGACCGAAACTCGTCGAGCGTGCCAAATGCCTCGGAACCGATCTGCACTCTAGGCGCAATATAGCAATGCACGCCGTGCTGCGATGGCATCAGACCGGTCAGCCAAGTGGCACGCGTGGGCGAGCAGACAGGATTGGAACTGAAACACCGGGAAAAAAGAGTCCCCTCCTTGGCCAATCGATCGATATTCGGTGTTCGAATGTCGCGATTGCCGTAACACCCGAGCGTCCAGGGCCCGTGGTTGTCCGTCATGATCAAGACGACATTCGGTCGTCGCGGTGTCGCGGTGGTCTGCGCCGCGATCAACATGCCATCGAACACGGCGAGCAACACCAGGGCACCGACAATCGCACGTGCACCGGCGGCCGTAGCCGGGCGAGGGCCTGGCAAGACAGATCGAGGCCTGTCGACCAACGCGGAAAAAAAACTGCTGAATCGTGTGGCCCGAGAACGACGACCGGAGCTCCGAAGTGCCTGGGTGGGTTCAATCACCGAACATACCTCGCTAGTTACTAGGCTTTGTCTCAAAACTCGGAGAAGCAGTGTTTACGGGAGGCGAAGTGTTTCCGGGAGGGCGAAGCTCCTGCTGAGCCTCTTGTTTTGTCGGCCGACACGGCTCGGCAGGAGCCTCGCCCTCCCGTCTTGAGACAAAGTCTGGCACGTACCCAATGACACGGCTCGAGTCCAAACCGTGCCGCGGCGAATGTTCACTGTCCCGAAGCGTCTGCCCTCATGCAGCAAGGGCACAACCGAAGTGGCAGGGCCACAACCAAACCGGGAGCCGGCCCAAATTCGGTTGCGGCCCTAACCGCGTCAAACCAAAGTCATGCTCCCATCAAGGGGCCGGAGTGGCCGTCTGTTGACCCAACATCGCAGTCGTTTCCGCAGCCGGTTTCGCCGGCGCGGCATCATCCTTCTTGGGCGGCTCGTGGAACAATAGGACCAGTGCTAGAGTGCCCGCCAGCATGATCACGCACGGCACGATCCAAACTTTCGACCATTGGAACTTGCCCTCCACGGAGTACTTGTCCATTACCAGGCCGGCAAACTGTGTTCCGATAAACAGCCCGATACCCGTGGTCACGACAAAGATCAAAGCTTGCATCGAACTGCGAATGGCCTCGGGAGCCACACTATTGGCATAAATCTGCCCAACGATCATGAAGAAAACGTAAGCCAG
>JAJSAJ010000054.1 GCA_024274855.1 Planctomycetota bacterium
GCGGGGGGGGAAGTTCATCCGGGGAACCAGCGATTCGGGGCCAACACCAGCCATTCATCTGGGGGAACCGACCATCCGGAGGAGCCGATCATGAAAAAGCATGTAAAAACTTCCACGTCGAGTCTGGACTGCACGGACAATGGGCGCTTTTGCGTCGCGAACGCGACCGATGAATGGCTGATTCTCAACTACGCCTCAACAGGAGAATCAGCGGCATTCACCGAGCTGGTACGGCGATATCAGGTCGAGCTTACCAACTACCTGCATCGTTTCCTCGGTGACCTTGAACTGGCTCGCGACGTCGTTCAAACAACCCTGCTTCAGCTGCATCTGAAGTCTCACATGTTCACGAAAGGCAGACGTTTTCGGCCGTGGCTGTACGCGATAGCAGTTAACCAGGCGATCGATGCGTCACGATCGCAGCGGCGGCATCGAGCGACCAGTATTGATCATCCCACGCAAACTGCCTTGACATGGACGGAGACTTTGGCCGAGCGATTAGTCGACTCGGAAGTGGGCCCTGTCTTGCAAAATGAACGACGCGAGGCAAGAGCCGGCGTTCGGCAAGCGGTCGATCGACTGCCGATTCAGCTGCGCCGACTTGTGCGATTGATCTTTTTTGATGGCATGAAATACCGGGAAGCGGCTGATTTGCTCTCCATTCCCGAGGGAACTGTCAAGAGTCGAATGCATTTGGCTTTTTCCAAGTTACAGGAGGGGTTGGCGCAAACAGCTTCATGCTCGGCCTGAAAAGGTATCAAGGATCGAAAATCCGAAACAAGGTACTCCGCCGACTATCGTTTGCGATATCCGAACCGATCTGGATGAAACCATGAAAGGACACATCAACAATGATTGGTTTGCCTAATACGCTCACGGGCGCCGTCGACCAACGCGCGGACGGTCCGCAGCCTCCTGGTTTGCGCGCCGGCCGAGCACGATTAGGACACAGCAGCGCTGGCCGCACCAAAGGCAACGTGGACCGTACCTCGCACAAGCGGACGTCGCGGAGTCATCCTGCAAGGGAGAACCGGTCACCCAAAAAGAGTGGCTTGTCCGAATCCTATCAACTTTACTTGAAAGAAATCTCCAAACTCCCACTGTTGACTCATCATCAGGAACGACAAGCTGCTCGCCAAATCTCGATTGCTCGCCGCCACTTGATACGACAGTCACTGAGCAGTGATTTTGTCGCCCGCGCAGTTGTTGGCCAATTGGAGTCTGTCGATCAGGGAACCTCGCGTATCTACCGAGTCATGGAGGTAGCGGCCGCGGATATGGGAACGAAGCGACGTTTATCCAAGATGCTAAGCGTTAATCTGCCAACGATTAAACGACTGCTGGCCGAAAACGACCGCGATTTCCGCCAAGTCATTTCGCGCAAGACCTCGTTGGAGGACCGGAGGATCGTCTGGTCGTGTCTGGCGCGGCGCCGCCGGAAAATCGCTCGCCTAATCGAGGAGCTGAACGTGCGCCCCTCAATCCTCCTGCTGGAAATCCGGGAGCTTGCCCAGCTGCATGATCAGATTCAGCAGTGGCATCAACTGTCGCTTGAGGCATCTCACCGATCAGACGATAGAGCTCAGACCAACGCTCGCTACAAACTCTACCAGCTCTGCCTGACTGCGGGCGATACCCATAGGACATTGGGGCGGCGGGTCGTTCTTGCCAAACGCTGGCAAACAGATTACGAATTTGCGAGGCAAGTACTCTGTGAAGGCAACCTGCGACTGGTTGTTTCCGTGGCAAAGCGTTATGAACATCATGGAATCAGTCTTCTTGACCTGATTCAGGAGGGAAATACCGGGCTGATCAAAGCGGCCGAAAAGTTTGACTACCGGCGTGGATTCAAGTTCTCTACATACGCAACATGGTGGATTCGACAAGCGATCACGCGATCCGTTTCGGACAAGAGTCGGACGGTACGACTGCCGGCCTATTACCAGCCTCGTTTGCGGTCGTTCGAACAAGCAACGGCGGATTTGACGCAGCAATGCGGCAAGAAGGCTTCCGTCGATGACGTCGCCAGACATCTACAGCTGAGTGAGCACGAAACACGACGGTTTCGGACGATGCTCAATACAACGCACTCCTTGGATCAATCGATGACCGTGGACAATTGCAACTTGGCCGACATCCTGACCGATCCCAAGGCAGTGGACCAATTCAGCAAAGTATCGCACGATGCGCTCCGCAGCCGATTGCGCCGCGCCTTGCTCTTGCTCAAAACGCGTGAGCGTGATGTCTTGCGGCTTCGCTATGGTCTCGATGACGGAAACTCCCGATCACTGGCTGAACTTGGTGAACACTTTGCAATCAGCCGCGAGCGAGTCCGGCAAATCGAACAAATGGCCTTGGAAAAAATCAGACATAGCCAGCAAGCCAAGCCGCTCGAGTCCTTCATCGAATGAGCCGGACAATCCGATCGCCAAGAAACCGGCAACAAAGTCAAACGGGGGAACAGCACCCATGCCTGCTAGTGAGCTGCGCATCGCTGTTGTAATTCCGCGGTGACCGATAATAATCGATTTTCCAACTCGGCTAAGAGCGAACCCGCAGCCGACCAATCCTCCTGAGCGGTAAGCTGTTCGAGTTGCCACGCCGCATCGGCTGCCAATTGAGCGCCAAAGAAACGGAGCGACCCTTTCAGCGTATGGCTGGCCCGCCGAAGGGTGGACGGATCGTTCTGCTGGAGTGCCTTATGTGCGAGCGATACCAGACCTGGCGTCTCCTCCAAGAAAGCGCCCACAACCGACCGCAAGATGTCCTCGTCCCCGCCTGCTCCCGCCAAAGCCGCATCCCAATTGACCAATGAGCCGCTCATATTCGATCACCTACCCATGCTTACCAGGAGAATCATGCTCAACAGGTTCAGATTGACCTCTATTTTATCCACAGCTACGGGGTAATCAC
>JAJSAJ010000761.1 GCA_024274855.1 Planctomycetota bacterium
ATTCCACGTGCGCACGCAAGTCACGCCCATGCGAGCCATCGTCTTGAAACCGTCCTCCTGCTCCCACGGCGTCGGCAGCACCATGCGTTGGGGAATGCCGTAGAAGTAGTCGTATGGCAGGTTGAGGCCAGGCATATTGACGCCGATGAAACGGAACGCCTGGTCGCCGTCCATCAGCCTAACGACAGATCGGCGGCCTAAGTCGCGTCACCGGAGTGCAACGGGTTCGCCCCACGCATCAAGGGGCTGTTCGATCGTCAATTTGCGGCCCAATATCTTGGCCAGATCGTCAAGATCGTACACGAGCAACGCGCCATGAACGACGTTGATCAGTTGGTTGTCCGTGCATTTCATTTTGATCACATTCGACCATGAGACCAGCGAACGAATGATCTTCACGGAAGCAAACAACTTCGGTTCCAACGCCGCAGCGTGCAGCGTCGAAACGCCAACATTGCCCACGGCGATCATGTTAACCGGCCGAGGGCCGTCCGTCGTTTGGCTTTCAGCAAGCCATCGGGCACACACGAGAATGTCTTCCGCGCGCATGCCGACATAGGATAGTCCGACCACATACGCCAGGAACGGGTGTTCGGGTTCACGGATGCCACGCAGATCGACCGTCAACACGACATGGCCCTCTTTCACCAACTTCTCAACAGGTCCCCCTGAAGCCGCGTCTGCATTTCGGCCATTTTAATGCACATACAGCACGGCTTCCCGCGTCGCCGTTTTCTTTGGTGTAAATCGCTTCGCCTTCAAAACGATGCCGTCTTCTCTGGCAAACGTCATTTCGGTGATGGTGTAGTCAGGGCGCTCAATCGAATCCGACTCTTGCTGCTTTGGCATCGGCAGTTCTTCGAGTTTGCGGATACCCGTGATGTCTCGCACTTGGCTTAACTGCTCGTCGCGCTCTCGTTCCACCCAGTTTCGTTCACGGCTTTTGGCCAACTCCCTTTCGTAATCTTGATTCAGGTCATAGACGGATTTTGCGTCATTCAACAGCATGGTCTGACCGTCGGGTGTGCATTGAATCTCTTTCCCGCTGAGCACTTTGATTGCCGGTTCGGTAACCGGTTGGTCGACGCCCCGCAACCATCGCGACATCCACCGTGCGGCGCCTTCGCGCAAGGGCTGACTGTAACCATGCCGACCGTCGTATTCGATCAGATCGACACGCTCGGCATACCCAATCCGGCCGTAGAGGCGTTTCGCCCTGCGGAACGTCGCCCAGGTGCGGTTGATATCGGCACACACGTCTTCGGTCGCCGCACAGATCAGGACGGGACTCGAGGCACGCATCATCAACAGGTCAGCATGCCCCATACCCCAGACGAGTTGGCCGAACACTTGGTACTCGGCATCCGCGCTCCGACCTACGTGCGGCGCACCGTCGATGATCCGTTCGAAATAGTTGGTAACAAAGCAGCTCGGTGAAGCCGCGGCGATGCGATCGTCCAGGGCCATCAAGTACCCGGTCTGCGTGCCCCCGCCGCTGTTGCCCATGCAACCGATGCGATTCGGGTCGATCTCCGGACGCGACTGAAGATAATCGATACCGCACATACAGTCCCAGATCTCGAACCTCGCCGTGTTTCGACCAAGAAGAATACTCCCGATTCCCACCATCGTATGTCCCAGTCCGGTCACCAGCGGACGCCCCTTCGAGTCGCGCTGAGCATGGCCGTCGCGGGCAAGCAACTGAACCCGTTCGCCCTGGTCTATCGGATCGACGATCAACGCCGCGATACCGTTGAGCGCCAACAGAGCACATGCTTTCTGGTAGGGAACACTTGCCTTGCCGTTGACAGCGTGCCCGCACGGAACCAGAACACCCGGGTAGGGCGGTTCGTGTTGGACAGCGTCCGGCAAGAACAGCGCCGCGGTAACGTAATGCCTCGGTTGGCTTTTGAATAGGATCTTCTCCACCCGAAAGCCCTGGCGCTGAACCGTTCCCGTAATGCAGGCATTCAAAGGCGTGCGATCCGGAAAACCGCCGATCCGCTGAACAAACGTGGCTCGAAGACGCTTCTGATACGCGGCAATTTGTTCGGGCGTTATGCGCGCGTTATATTCGCGTTTCCACTGCGCATAGGCCTTTTGTGCCCGATGCCGAAGAAACTCCTTCATCGTGACGCCGCGCCCAGCGACTTCTCCCCCCCTCGACAGTTCGGCCGCGCTAAATGAGATGCCGATCATCATCGGGATGATGCATGCCATGGTCAACAATCGTTTCTTATACATTCTTCTCGATCTGTCTTGGTTCAGCGGAAAATGGCCTTCCGGCATCATACTGTTACACAGTGACTTTCGGACAGTAGGGACTTTCGGACAGTAGGGACTTTCGGACAGTAGGGACTTTCGGACAGTAGGGACTTTCGGACAGTAAGAATGGATAATGACGATCGGACCTTTAACTTTTGCTGACTGTTGCAGTGAGGACAGCGAAAACGCACGCGTCCCGACCGAGGCCATCTCGCCGTCTCCAGGCCTTGCCGCAGCTCGACTTCCATTGGCTGCGAAGAAGACGTTCGAGGGCAGACGGCGGTACTGCTGGAAATCCTTTCGAAAGAATGATACAGATGAACTTATTCCGATCACCGCAAGTTGGCTCCGTGGAATGGTTTCTGATCCTGTCAACCGTCTGCTCTTTCCAGACCATGGCAGAAGACGCCACACTGGTCGTCTTTGAAGAGAGCCATTCGCGAGTCTATCTGGACATTTCCAATGAGGAGACGCACAGGCTTGGGATTGAGAACGCAGTTGAAGACCTCTCTGACTGTTTCGAGCGTATGACAGGACGGCCGCTGGCTCGAAGCGGCGGAACGGTCAGGCTGTTCGATCCTGCGCAAGCGATCGGAACGCGGTTCAAGTGCACCGTCAGAAACATGCGAGATGCGTCCAAGCATTCCAGTGTGAATGCGCAGGCGGCACTGGTCCTGAGTCCGACGCAACGCTTTGATGGCGGGCCATTCGCCGGGCCGGGTGAGAAAGTCGCGTGGAATTGCACGTGGCATCGAAGCAGCCACCGGCTCGCCTTCAGACTGGTTGTCGCCAATCAGCCCTATCACGGACCAGGATATGGGCCGTTTACTTTCGTGAAGCTGCAGACAAAGGCACCGAGGTTCGATGGTGGAATTACGAGAGTTCTGGTGGCTTTCTGAATCTCGAAAAGGCTCTTGCCGGCAAGACCGGTGACTGGCGTTTAGCCTACGGATATGCGAGAATTAGCTACCGCATGCCGCGAGCGATGACCGCGCAATTGCGAATGGACAGCTTCTTCCCTTTCAGGGTTTTTCTGAATGGGAAGGAAGTCTACCGCCGTTTGGGATTGGACGCCGACTGCCCGGACAAACGAAAAGTGGATGTGCATCTGAAAGCCGGCGAGAATCTGATCGTTTTCAAGTTGTCACAGACCGTGATATCGACCGACACATTCCCATGGGGGCTGTATTTCCGGATTGTGAAGGAATAACGTAGCCGTTCACGCCGCTGGGGTCTGACGCAATTTTCGGCGGAGACAGCGTTTCTTTACGCGAACGCATTTTATCGCCGAAAATGGGTCTGACCCCTTGAAAGCGAACCGGCGGCCTACATTCCGTGAACGGTTACAAAACTACAGACACTCTGCTTTGTGATAAGTCCTCAACGACTCGCGATGCTGGTGCTAGTCCTTCGGAGGCTGGATCGAGTGCTTGATGCGGAGGATTGCGTCCCGGTGAAGTGTCATCTGGGCGATATGCCGTGTCGGGAAATGCGTGCGACGGGCTTGTTTGCTGCTCAGAGGCGCGCAAAGCGCATGGCCAGATCGCACACGGACCGTGGGACGTGTTTCGTGCGAAGAGAGAAGGCAAAAAACACCTGGCGAAAGATGCGCCGAGCGGCTGAGATGCCCTTCAGCTGAGGTGGTCAATTTCTCTAGTTCGGTACACCTGGTCTTGTTGCGCCGGTGCTGGGCGCCCGGACCACACGGTGCCCCGATTCTCACGGCTGAAATCGATCGACATGGATCTCAGTCCACCAATAAGTGTCAACATTTGTCACCCCTTCGGTCTCGCCGCACCACTTGCCACGCGGCAGAACCCTATTCGAGCACATTCCTCGCATGTCAACGCGCAACAAGCCTCCAGCGTCCTAACGGCTCCAATTTGCCCAAAGTTCGGGGTTTTGACCAGGCCACCCTTCAGCTCACCATTCCCGCTGTCAGACCGCCAATCCAATCTCCGCAACATCTCGGGCAAATGCCCTGCAGCGTCAATGCCAGTCTCAGAAATCAGAGTGTCTGCATTCTTCGTCTGCATTCTTCGTGCATTCTTCGGGACATCCGCACGGTCCAGGAACTGCTCGGCCACAAGGACGTGCGGACGACCATGATTTACACTTACGTGCTCAACCGCGGCGTCCGCAGCCCTGCGGACGGACTGGCCCGCCAGTCCACTTGAGCGCTAGGCAGGGGCGGCCTATCACGCAAGAAAAGGCGTGACAATCGAGTAACGAACGGCTACAATTCAGCGTGCAACAACCCGCTGCCTGCGCGTTAGGCCGCAAATGTGCGGCCTACAGGTGATAGGCAGAAACTTCCTATAAACAAGTTATGCATCCTGAGTCGCTCGCATGGGAAAACGAGACCGATATCGCGACCACGTAGATCCCGAATACCAACGCTGGGGTCGCGCCTATCGCACCTTTCCCGGTGTCGATGAGTGCGCGAGACTGATTCTCGACCGCAAAGCAGTTGGAGCTTGGGCAGATATCGTCACCTTTGAACTTGCCGAGAACGCGAACGAACACCTTGATGAGATTATCGACGTGTTCCACAAACGCCTGACGGATGATGTTGCGGTTTACATGCTGATGGCACTAGAAACGGCCGCCGTTCCTGCGAGCGTCGAATTCCTATCTGACGTACTGCGGGGTGGGAACGCAAAGTTCACACCTTATGCTAAACGAGCTTTAACAGTGATCGACACAAAGGAATCTCGAAGGGCATTGGTTGACGCAACGGATGCATAACAAGTCGCTCACCCGGAGCCGGTATTAGCTGGCGGCTCGCTCCGCTCGGCAGTGTCCAGTGCCGGCCCAGTCAGCTCGGTTCGCAGAATCCAGTGGCCGGATGCATCGTTGATGATGGGGCATTACAGGAATACTCGATATGACTACCGTCAGGCTGAATGACTTCTCCTGGGAAAGGATGATCGCTGCCGTGGATGCCGTGCGAGAGAGAACGTGTCGTGTCGGCGCCGCATTGGGTCAGGCCGGAATCCCGCATGCTGTGATTGGTGGTAATGCAGTGGCCGCTTGGGTCGCACGCGTAGACGTTGAGGCGGTGCGAAACACGAAGGATGTTGACCTTCTGGTTCGGCGAGAGGACTTCGAGCGCATCGTTGAGGCCCTGCGCTCGGTCGGCTTTATCCACCAGAATGTGGCCGGTTTGGACCTCTTCCTAGATGGGCCGGAAGGGTCCGCCAGGAGCGCCGTTCATGTGGTCTTCGCAGGCGAGAAAGTACGACCTGACTACCTGCTTCCGGCCCCTGACGTAACCGAGTCAGAGGTGGGACCCGATTTTACGGTCTGCAAGCTCGAAGCCTTGGTACGAATGAAACTCACTTCGTTTCGTCTGAAAGACAAGGTGCATCTGATCGATCTGCTGGATGTTGGACTGATCGATGAGAGTTGGTGCGATCGTTTCCCACCGGCGCTCGGTGCGAGACTGCGAGAATTGATGGAGTCAAGGGATCGCGAAAGGTAACAGGAAACACCAGACACTCTGGTTTCCAGCGAGCAAGCGTCTCGGGCTCCCAGCCCCGGACGCCATTGATCCCTTGGAGCGTCCAACAGCACGGGTGTGCGAGTGAATTGCACTTCTGGTGACACGGGGGTGTCAGACCCTGCGGCAATTCGCCCAAAATCTTCCTGTTTCTCGCTTCCGACCAGTGAAAACACGAACGTCCCGGACACGCAAACAGATAAAATACGGGCAGCACGCGTGCCTCGGTAACGGAACCGCATAGCGAACGTGTGCCGTGTCACTTTATCCCCGGCCACCAATCCAAGGAGCAATGCGATGAAGAAGAACGATGTGCGGATCGGCCAGCCCTACATGGCCAACGAGATTGTTGGCTTCCTGGCTGCGGAATTGGCCGACTACGCTTACGGAAACTGACCGTCCTGTTCTGTCAAACAACAACAGAACCCCACGACCAACTCGGAGAAGATGAACATGGGACTGACGATTAACTATTCCCTGCATTCGAAATCGCCATCGCGAAACGAATGAACATTCTGGAAGACGTGAGTGACGAAGGCAGCTTCTGGGAGAGCCGAGACATCGCATCGCTCGTTCAGACGATCGGCCAATGGAACCGGCACATCGCCGGACTGGTGGGGGCATGAAAGATGCGATCGGGGACGACGTCATAGCGCCGATTACGGACTACGCGAACTTCGAGCATCTTGAAGCGGACGGCCGACGCGACGAACTGGACGACACGTGGTCCGGCGACGATCGTAGCCAGCCGTAGCGTTGGCCGCGTCAGCCAACAGGCGCCGCCCTGGTGCGGCGTTTTCTCGTTGGTCGCGTTCTATTCAACCTTCTGCCCTCTTTGCGACACGGGCCAACGTGGGCGAAACGGTGGCTTCTGGGTTCAAATGGGAACTGGCCAAGTAGGTCGTGCTGCGATTCCCGGAAACGCACCGAACGATACCTGATTCTCGCTTGCCCCACCGAGTACGTCCGTATATACTTTGTATTGACGAAAGGAACCAAAGCGATGGTCAAGACTCTCACGAAACACGGCAACAGTTACGCGCTGGTGATCGATAAGCCGATTCTCGAAATGCTTCAGATCACTCCGGAAACGCCGCTGGAACTGATCACCAACGGCGACACGCTGGTCATTCGGCCCGTACGCGACAAGAAACGCCAGAAACGCCTGGAAAAGACGCTGGAGGAGCTCAACAGCAAATACGGCCGTGCGTTGAAGAAACTGGCGGAGTAGGCGATGGCCATTGAGTTCCTTACGATCGAGGATGTTCTGCACATTCACCAGAACCAAATCGGCCAATACGGTGGCGAACACGGCGTTCGAGACCTGGGTCTGTTGGAATCGGCCATTGCGCAACCCCAGGCCGCCTTTGGTGGACAGTATTTGCACGGCGACCTGTTCGAAATGGCCGCTGCCTACCTCTTCCACATCGTACAAAACCACGCTTTTGCAGACGGCAACAAGAGGACCGGAGCAGCGACCGCGTTGGTGTTCCTCGACTGGAACGACATCGTCCTTCGCACGGATGAAGATGGCCTTGTTGAAATCACGCTTCAAGTTGCCACGGGGCAAGCCGGGAAGCCGGAGGTGGCCGCGCACTTCCGAGCCCTTGCTGAGTAGTCTTTTCATTCGCGTGCTCATTGAACCTCCACCTCACCGAACACCAGGGCGAACGTGTCGCGTTCGAGCATGCCACGAAGCAACCAATCGGGCAGACGCATTTCGATCCGATCGGCGCGGGTGAGTTGAAACTTTCGCGGCGTTGGCGGTGATAGGTTTTGCGCCCTCCATCGCCTGGTGCGTAAATGCTGTATCGCTCGCGTAACCGACGGCGAAACTGCCGGGCCGCCTCCGTTGTCGCGGCGATGGTGCCGGTAACAATCAGCTTGCCGCCCTCAATGCAAGCCTGTCCGTATCCCACGATCCCCTTGAGCGTCGAATCATGGTCGGCCAAGATGCCGACTTGCTGCGCGGCGTCAATGCCAGCCAATTCGATCACCACCGGCC
>JAJSAJ010000762.1 GCA_024274855.1 Planctomycetota bacterium
GATGGCGCGCGGCCGCATCCCATTGCCAGGCCGACGACAATGCCGGCCGTTATCCACCCTGTTCTAAAAACAGTCGTCATAATCGCGTCTCCAAACGGCCATTGAAAGCGAATAGCCTATTCCACCGTCTGCCGATAAGAGACGGTCGGCGTTTGCGTGAAACAGCGGCCAGGGCATTCCGCCCCAGCGTTGCGACCGCAAGCCACTGCCACGGCCTTTGTTCCGCGGGCAATCCCGCGATCTGTGACAAAACCGAAACGGAATGCGAAAGTCCACAAGGGCAGGTTGCCGGACCGGCAATTGGGTAATGGACTGTTACACATTCGCTCTCTAGCTCAGGTGGAATGATCGCATTTCGTCCACATATCAGCCACGATGAACATGTCCACCTATCCTACGTGCAGCATGTCATCGAGTATAGCAGACATACCTGGTGTAACGGTCCCGAGCGGAGAACCTCACTGTTGCCTGGTCTGGTTTTTGCGAGTTGGCTCGCGCGAGCCAATCAGGGTGCTAGACTTCCAGTAGACGTTGGCCGGGCGTGGGCAGACGCCCGATTGCGAAGCGGACTCGAAACCGCGTGCCAAGCCGGAGACGTGAGGTTATTCGGGTTTTAGCGACAGCGCCGGATTCGCGGCAGCGCTTCCCCGCAATTGCCAAAAACAATCGTCAAACAGTGACCTAGATTTGCATGGAGCGGATTCAGTTTGCGGCGGAGCCGTACCCATACGAACCAGGCAACCGTAGAGTTTATAGAGGTCGACGATGGGCTTCCTGAAGCGATTTTTCAGAAACGTCCTCCACGAGGGGATGCCGCAGCAAACTCGAACCAGCAGCTTCGAGCATCTTAGCGAAGATGAGCTTGAAGCGCACCTGGGCGTCGCCAGCTATGGCAGTTTCTCGCTGACCGACGCGGTTCGGCCCTCATACGATCTGCAGATCGTGCCGAGCCAAGGATTTCGGCGTGATGTCTACCAGGACGAGGAAAGTCAGGCCCGCATCCCCGTTCTCATGGCCGCCGCGTCGAAACACGTCATCTTCGATCTCTTCATGGATCTGCTCGATCCGCTCGGTACCGAGGTCGACGTTGTCTTGGAAACCAGTCACAACCACGATAATGGTGGTCACGCTGACCTGTATCGCGAACACATCGACATGCCGGTCCTGAAAAGCATCCTCTGGGACTATGAAGACATGCTCATGAACGATGGCTGCACGGGCATCGCCGTGCTGAACCCGAGTGTGCCGCAGGAAGTCCAGTTCGACGAACATAAGATGCTGATCGTCTACGGCGATCCACTAAGTTCTTTCGAGTCGATTCTTTGCGACCGGGATGTCTATCCCGACCAGGAAATGAAGTTCATTACCGAGGCGGAACATGTTCACTCGTCAAGCGAACAGTACGCCGAAGTGTTTGAACAGCTGAAGATGCGACTCGGCATGGACGGCGACTACGCTTGACGTGACCCGGTTTGCGCCGTTCAGTGCGATGCAGGTTGACTGGCCCACGGCGTGCTCGACGAACTGCGTGCCTGGCAGACCGCGGATTCACCGCTCGGGGACGTTACCCTCCCAAGCGACTTCGGCGGCTTTCAGTCCACCCTACTTCACTCGGAAGTCAATGACTCCGTTTCCGAACTTGTTGCCTTTCTTGTCTTCGATCGTCAGCTCGAGCGTATACGAACCGGGGGCAATCTTCTCGGGCATATGCAACATGTACGGGATGAAATAATCACGGCGATGATTGCGACATCGGTTTCGATCGACCGGTAGAATCCGGGTTGCAACCGTCCGTTGCGTGGCGTCAACAATCTCATATCGGCCGCTCAGCTCAGTTTCATATTCCGGAGTGCGTGGCGCGCTGCGTAAACCACGCTGAAGGGGCGAACGGAGGTCATGGCGCGTCCCGGTTTCTTCCACCGTGTAGTTCTCGACCTCCACATATAACAGCACGGGCTGCCCTGGTCGAAATGCGAAGGAGCCAAATTCCTCGAAATCACCAAATCCGTTTACTTTCGTGCATAAGGCAAGATTTCGAAGTCTGAGAGGTCCGAGCGTCGCCAGAGCCTGATCCCCTTTTCGCAAGTGGTCGGTCGCCAGTTCGACACGGTGCTTGAACTTCGGCAGCTCGTCCGAGTCGAGTAGGATTCCGAGTGCCATGACTGTTTGCCGCCAGAACTCGAGTTCTTGCTCGTTTCGGCACTCCCCCAGTGACTCGATGGCTTGCTCAGTGTCCTCGGCCACGATATGCAACAGCCCCAAACAAGCCTCCAACCGAGCCTGTTCCGCCTCGTCTAATGACTTTTTTTCTAATTCCTGGTGCAGCTGATTGATGACCATCCGCAGTTGCTTTCGCCATGCCAGGGCTGCCGGTTCTGCCGACGTGACACCGGAATCGGCCGAAGTGAGGCTCGCTGGCGACCGATGGCCGCGCGAGCCCCGTTCTGCTGTCGGAGCCTGTTGGTCCAAGTTTTCGGAATCAGGGACCTCAACCGGGAGACGCGATCGGGTCATCCTGTTTTCGGTCGCTCGCGTCATGGAGGATACGGGTCTTTCACCAGCGAGCGTCGCGCGAGCGGGGTCGGCCTGTGCTGCGGACATGTGTGACTCTCGGCGGGAGCTTGTGGTGCCGGGCAGTCTGGAGGTCGTCGAATTCGTGTCCCGGTGCGAAACAGGTTGCACCCGCTCAAAACGCTGCCTGACGGTTTGCAGAGTGTCTGGTTTTTCTTCCGTGGCCTGCGGACGGGGCCCGGAAGGTGCGGATTCGGGCGGCAGCATCGCTTGGGCCAAAGCCAGAAAAGTTAAACGAAACGAAGGATCGGCCGTGCGAATCGACTCGACCACGCCAGAGATGGCGGATTCGGACATCCCACGGTCTCGTGCCACACGCTTGAACTCATCCAACGATGCCAGTTCGTCGGCGGTGGCCACCGGCTGTTTTGCCGAATCGTCCTCGCCTGAGTCAACCGGTGTGACCGCCGAAACGTTCGGTTCGACCAAGTCGGAATCAGATCGATTCAGCAGCGCACCGGCAGCGCAGCCCCCCCATACGAGGAGCCCCGGCAGCATCCACCACAATCGTTGTCCCATTCTGTTCATTCGGTAACCAGAACTCGATCCAGGAACTGGCAGGCGCCAACGAGCGTCAATTCTGCTCGGGCCACTGCACCTGATTTTCGGAAGAGGGGCGAATAGTAGAAGAAGTGTCAAGATGGTGCAAGGCGAAACGGGTGCTAGCGGGAAAGGAGGAAAGGAAGATTTCCTTCGGTCTGCTGGAGTCTGAGCTCAATGTTTCGTAGGATCAGCGTCAGGCTTCGAGTATGCGGTGCGTACCGAACGCTGTCGAAACGACTCCCTTTCCGATCCGGAAAGGACCGCAACGGAATCCCTTCGCGGACGGTCGAAATAGGGCAGTTTGTGAGCTGCCGCCGTTTGGCATGGCGGCGCAAAGCATCCTGAGACCGAGGAAATGGGGCGTCCGAGCGAGTCGGAATGTTCTCTGGCGCAGTTTGCCTGGTAGTGGTTCGAGAAACGAGGAATCAACAATGAACGGTCGAGAACGCATTTTCGCCCTTCTTGACGGCAAGCCGGTCGACAGTCTTCCGGTCATGCCGATTACCATGATGTTCGCCGCGGATCATATCGGCAAGAAGTACGGCCAATACGCCACCGACTACCGGATGCTGGTTGCCGGCCAAATTGCGATAGCGGATGCCTATGACATCGATTACGTTTCGTGCATTTCCGATCCTGCTCGCGAGGCAACCGACTGTGGAGCGCACGTTGAGATATTTGACGATCAGCCACCGGCGATTGTTGAAACCGACGCTCTATTGGCCGACCGAACACGTCTGAAAGAGCTAGACATGCCTGATCCTTCGAGTGGTGGTCGCATGCTTGACCGCGTGCAAGCTGCCGGCTTGTTCAAGGACCAGGTTGGCGATCGAAAGCTGGTCGAAGGTTGGATTGAAGGTCCCTGTGCGGAAGCGGCTGATCTGCGAGGAATCAACACGTTGATGATCGACTTTTTCGACCATCCGGATTTCGTGAACGACTTGTTCGAGTTTTGTCTGGAAATGGGCCTTCGTTTTGCGAAGGCCCAGGCAAAAGCGGGAATCGACTTGATCGGTGTTGGCGACGCGGCCGCATCGTTGATCGGTCCGGAGTTCTACCAACAATTTGTCTGGCCTTACGAAAAGCGGCTTGTTGACGGTTTGCACGACATGGGCCTTCGTGTTCGTTTGCACATTTGCGGCAACATTCGGTCGATACTTGATTGGGTTGGCAAGCTGGGCTGTGACATCGTTGATCTCGATTTCATGGTTCCGGTTCACCAAGCGAGGCAAGCGATGGGCCCCGAACCGATCTTATTAGGTAACATCGACCCTGTCCGGGCATTACGGGATGGCACGCCGGCAAGCATCAAGGAGGCGATTGCGCAGTGCCATCGCGAGGCTGGGTCGCGGTACATCGTGGGAGCCGGTTGTGAAGTCCCCCGGTTGACGGCTCCTGAGAACCTTCAGGCCCTTACGGATTACGCGCGTGCTCATCGGCCCGAAGATGTTGTTCCCTGATGTTTTCCACGTATACTGATCATCTGCAACACACGGTGTTGCAAACTCATGAACGTTCGTTTTGAACGCAAGGTTCAAGGTACGCTTGAACCTCGAAAAAATGGCGTCAGCTTTCACCCGTTGCAAGGGTCTTGCCCTTCGGCTAAACAGTTGCTCTTTTTGCAACTGTTTAGCCGTCTGCAGTAGGATTTGTATTTCGCTGCTGTTTTTTCGGCTGATCGACCCCAACGGCCTTGTGCCGTTGGTGAGCGAGTCTATTGAGCTAAGGCCGGCATGTCATGCCGACGGCCGCTCCCTCCCCGCCGCCTTTGGCGGCGGAGAGGGAGCGGAAAGGGGGGGTTCACCACATGCTTTTTAGCTCGAGAGACTTATTTACCCATGGGACAAGCCCATGGGGGTCCTTCGACCAACGCGCGTTCTCCATTTGGCTAAAGTGTAACCTCTTTTTTTTAATCTTAACGCGAGGATAACGAATGTTGATCGAGACACTGCTTGCCGATAGCCCGGTAGTGACGGACGGGGCCTGGGGAACTCAGTTGCAGGCCGAAGGACTTCCTGGTGGCGAATGCCCTGACGCGTGGAACTTGTCCCATGCGGAACGCGTAACATCTGTTCCGCGAGCGTATGTTGATGCGGGCAGTCAGATCATTCTGACGAACACGTTTCGGGCCAATCGCATCGCCTTGGCCAGTTATGGCCTCGAGTCGCAGGCGGCAGAAATTGCTCGACGAGGTGTCGCGATATCACGGCAGGCAGCGGGCGATCGAGCACGTGTTTTTGCCTCGATTGGCCCGACGGGAAAGATGTTAGTCGCGGGAGAAGTGACGCCGGATGCGGTTCGGGATGCATTTGGCGAACAGGCCCGGGCAATGGCTGATGCCGGAGCGGACGCAATCGTGATCGAGACGATGGCCGAGTTGGAAGAGGCGGAAATCGCACTCGAACAGGCCAAATCGACCGGGTTGCCGGTCGTCGCCTGCGTCGTTTTTGACACGGGTGCCGATTGCGATCGGACGATGATGGGGGTCACGCCGGAGCAGGCTGCGGAGCGTCTCACGAATGCGGGGGCTGATGTTGTCGGCGCAAACTGTGGACAGGGAATCGCCGGATACGTCAAGATCTGCAAACGTATGCGCGCAGTGACCGATCTGCCGCTCTGGATCAAGGCGAATGCAGGTATTCCGGAGATTGTGGATGGCCAGGTTGTTTATCGCACATCCCCGGAAGAGTTCGCCGATCATGGGCCCGCACTGGTCGACGCAGGCGCTCAGTTTATCGGTGGATGTTGTGGAACCAGTCCGGATTTCATCCGAGCACTGTGTGCGAGAATTCGACACTAGCAACGTGGAGTCTCGGACCGCTGAAGCCAGCTGGTGCCCAAAGCCCGATCTTGCTTTGCACCATGAAAAAGTGAGCCATGCTACGGGCAGGTGGTGACCGTCTTAAGCTGACCGAGGAGTCGGATCGCATCGTCATCCGACTGCCAGTGGCCATGCCTGACAAGATTGCCACGGTCATCGCTTGGGATATTCTGCCGTAGTGTTTCGTCGCGGCCAGTCGTCCAAGAAACAGATCGGAGCGCCGCTAAAAAAACGACGCTCCGATGATTCACACGCGGCCAGGTCTGCCCTCTACCATTCGAGGGCAATCCCCGCATAGCCACCGTGAAGGATCATATTTGCGTTGCTGTCCACGTCGTAGACGCCCGGCAGGTCAGCGACACTCTGCGGAATCTGGTCCGTTGACTACGCAAGACCGCTAATGGCCACGGCGCGATACCCGATCATGGCCCGCCAATGCCTCGCAAATCGATAACTAAGTCCCAAGTCAGCCTCCCCGACAAATGACGCGATGTCTTTGGAAGAACTGATATCAAACACACTTCCGTCTAGAGGATTGCCAGGCCCAACCGTCGCCGTTCCGGCTACGTTGTAGATTCGAGAATGTTGCGTCATATGGTTCCCGTAGATGCCGAACTTCGTTCCCGCGTAGATGGAACAGCGAGGGGTAAAGCTCCAATCGGCACGACCGCCCAGCTGGAAGCCCCACAGCTTGTTTTGAACGTCGATGTCATAAAAGGCTTCATCGTCCGGGTTATTGCCGAAAACCGGGTCGACATCGGCGGACGCGTATTGAAAGCCCTCCGTGAATTGCAAGTAACGGATACCGGCCAGATAGCTAATTTGCAGGTTGCTGCAGTCCCCACAGCCAACAGAACCCCGTATGAAATTCAACTCGAAATCATTCAGATCGTAGTTCCGCTGTATACGATGTGCGGCCGCTCCGTCAAAGAGCGTATTCACATTGGTCGCACCAATGTTCAGTGGGCTGAAATCGATTGCCGAGTTCAGGTGGCCCGGCATGTCAGCCGCATAGGCAGTTGCCTGCTGGTTACCTCCGTAAATTCCCCAATAGGTAAATTCCACCGCCCAGTTCGGAGTCATGTACCAGCCCAGATTCAGCTGGACGCCACCATCCCATTGTCCCAGTTCCGTGCCGGTATTGAGCACGTCGCCAACGAGATTCGTGTCGTCGAAGCTCAACTGAGAAAATTTCGGACGGTTACGGGTAAAGATCAGGCCGCGAGCGCCGACGTACCATCGAGGGTCGCATACGGGGTCAAAACATGTCGGTTGTTCGCAGTACTCGGAACTCCAACCATTCTCGCATGCCGAACCGTCGGCGTAGACGCCAGGCGCATAGGGATCGGTCGTTGGGGTAGTCAGTGGCACGTTATTCCGTGGCACGCTATTTTGTGGCACGCTATTTTGTGGAAGCCTCGTTGCCGGCAATTTATTCGGTGGCAGGTTCTCTGGAGTAGCATTGCCCGGTTGTGTCCTCGGTACGATGCGCGAGGCTTTTGGAGTTAACTGAGTTGCTCCGGCCGGATCACCAAAGGCGGTCGTAGCCGGATACGAGACCGTCTGATAGGAAGGATAGGTCTGGTAGGAATACGGTTGCCCTTGAAGGGTAGGTTGCGCGTATTGCGCGGGAAGCATCGAGGGTGATCCATATGGAGAGCCATATGAAGCGGCTGTCTGCGCCGAGCCGGTAGCGGCAAGACAGCAGAGCAGGCTACCACTTATCAGAGAGAACGTTGCGGCTTTCATTATTCGCCTCACTTTTAAACATACCGGGAAAAGGGGAGTTTTGCTGCAACCGCCCACTTGCATTTCGGAGCGGGGCGGTGAAAGCAGAGTTGGAAGCGATCACATCACGCTTCTTTTCACTGATCGGATGCCATGATGCGAGAAACCACTGAGATTGACCCGTCCGCCGCTGAATTCTCGGTCCATGCACCGAGAACTCGCACTTCCCAATCATCTTAAATCGGAATGTGACGATTCAGTGCGACCCATCCTGCCTCAACGGCCATACGGTCCGTGCGGCACGTGACAGCCATGGCGTTTGTGCGGCCACCAACTTTCTTCACGCCGGAAAACCGGTAACAATGGACCGAACAGCATTTGCCGTCGTGCCGGTCATTCACTTTGCCCCCGGCCTTGTACGATGGACGCCCACGTCCGTCGTTGAAGCGGGAAGGACTCGGGC